>CAYZQI010000129.1:0-14094 GCA_964480455.1 uncultured Cytophagaceae bacterium | reverse complement strand
AGCTTGCCGTCATACTCTTGGGCAAGGTTTTCTAATACGGGGCTCATCATTTTACAAGGGCCGCACCACTCGGCAAAAAAATCTACCAAAACGGGCGTTTCGGCATTGTTGAGTAAATCTTGAAAAGAAGTTTTCATACTTTGAATATTTAATATATTAATAAAACTTGATATTTTTATATGTTAGCGTAAAAAATTAAGCCTTTTTGTGGCTTTTATGTGTTTTTGAGAATTATTTGATTTATCTTAGAACACCAAATAAGCAAATAAAAGTTCTAAGTAATTATCAATTGTAAATGGTTAATTGTTAATGCTTTTAAGTTCTTGACTATCAACATTTTATCTTCTCGGAGATTCTAAATATTTAAAAATTAAACTCAAAAAATAAACCCATGCGAAAATTTATATTTCTGACATTAATAGCAGGTTTGATAGGATTTCAGCTATCTGCCCAAACGCTCAAAGATGTAAACCTAGAGGATATATGGCAAAACTATCGCTTTAATCCTCGTTCTGTTTATGGTGTAAACTGGACAAAAGACGGCAACTATACTTCACAAAACAGCAAATTCATCATCAAGTATGACACAAAAACAGGGCAGCCCATAGATACCCTCTACGGCAAGGCGGGCGCGCCTGCCGAGTATGTAGCTTTTGATAGCTACGAACTCAATGCTCAAGAAGACAAGATTGTACTTTCTTCCAATTCAGAAGGGATTTACAGACGCTCTTCTAAGGCTTATTTTTATATCTATGACCTCAAAACCAAAGAAGTAAAAAGGCTTGTAGGAGGTGAGAAGCAATCTTATGCAACGCTCTCGCCCGATGGAAATAAAGTGGCTTTTGTACGCAGTAATAATTTGTATGTTACTGAGCTTGCCACAGGCAAAACCCAAGCCCTCACCACAGACGGTGCGTACAACAAAATCATCAATGGTAGTGCAGATTGGGTCTATGAAGAAGAGTTTTCCTTTGCAAAGGCTTTCTTCTGGTCGCCCGATAGTAAAAAAATAGCTTATTATACTTTTGACGAAAGTGAAGTAAAAGAATTTGTAATGCAATATTGGCAAGGACAAGAAACGCCTTACTCGATGGATTATCAATTCAAATACCCAAAAGCAGGAGAAAAAAACGCTGAAATCACCATCTCAGTCTATGACTTAGAGCAGCAAAAAAGTCTCACAATGGACATAGGCACTGAAAAAGACATTTATATCCCTAGAATCAACTGGACACAAGATGCCAACCTGCTTTCTATCCGCCGTATGAATCGCCTCCAAAATAAATTGGAAATTTTGCATGCAGATGTAAAAACAGGTAAAACCACTGTGATACTTAGTGAAACGGACAAGGCTTACATTGATTTAGACTTTACTGATGACCTCACTTACCTAGCTGATGGTAAAAGTTTTATTCATACCAGCGAAAAAGACGGTTACAAGCACATCTACCAGTACACTATGTCTGGCAAACTCATTCGCCAAATCACCACTGGCACTTGGGAAGTAAGCCAAGTGCAGGGGATTGACGAAAAAAACAAAGTAATTTATTATACTTCCACCGAAGACTCACCCATTGAGCGGCAAATCTACAAAATAGGCTTTAACGGAAAAGGCAAAACCAAACTCAGTAGGCAAGAAGGCACGCACGTCCCTAATTTTAGCAAAGATTTTACCTATTATTTAGATTATCATAGCGCGGCAAATATCCCTACCACCGTAAGTCTGCACGAAGCAAAGACAGGCAAACAACTCAAAGTACTACAAGATAACAAAGTACTCAAAAACCGCCTGAAAGAGTACAAAATCAGCTATAAAGAGTTCTTCACATTCACAACGCCCGAAGGAGTAGAACTCAATGCATGGAAAATTAAACCCCACGATTTTGACCCCAATAAAAAATACCCTGTACTGATGTTTGTCTATGGAGGGCCTGGCTCGCAAACCGTAACAGATGCTTGGGATACTTTCAACTTTATGTGGTACCAGACCTTAGCTGCCAAAGGCTATATCATTGTATCGGTAGATAACCGTGGCACGGGTGCAAGAGGGGCAGATTTCAAAAAAGTTACTTATGCCAACTTAGGCAAGTATGAAATCCAAGACCAAATTGCGGCTGCTAAGTATTTGGCAAATCTACCCGAAACAGACGAGAACCGCATAGGCATCTGGGGCTGGAGCTATGGTGGCTACATGTCTTCCTTGGGTATCACGTTGGGGGCAGATATTTTCAAAGCAGCCATTGCCGTTGCCCCTGTTTCTACGTGGCGTTTTTATGATACCATTTATACAGAAAGATACCTCAAACGCCCTCAAGATAATGCCGCAGGCTATGATGATAACTCGCCCATCAACCATGTAGAAAAACTCAAAGGAAAATATTTCTTGATACATGGCACAGCCGATGACAACGTGCATTTTCAAAATGCCATAGAGCTACAGAATGCACTTATCAAAGCTGGTAAGCAATTTGAATCGTTTTATTATCCTAACCGCAACCACGGCATATTTGGTGGCAATACACGACTGCACCTCTACACGATGATGAGCAATTTTATTTTGGAAAATTTGTAACAAACTAGAGATATAAGTCCATGCCCAAAATTAGTTTACATTAAAACCTGACAGGTTTTTAGTTACAAAAATCTGATAATCAGCATATTAAACCTGTCAAGTTGCTATCAAATAATTAGTTTCAAGTACTTAGAACAAGAAAGAAAACAACAAAGGCTTTGCAATTTGCAAAGCCTTTGTTGTTTTTACTATTCAAAATGATAATATACTTTTCCTTCTAAATCTACCTCATCTAAGTTGATTTCGCAGACTCCCTTCATGAGCATTTCATCGAGGCGTTTCTTGGCTTGCTCTACGGTCAGACTTGTTTGAGCGGCAAGGTCTGCGGCAGTGATTTTTCCGCCTAGCCTTTTGGCAAGCCTAATGACAAGCTCGTCGGTCATCTCAAATTTTGTTGAGGGAGCGGTATGTCCCAGTGCTTTGGGTTGATTTTTTTTGTTGAGGCTTATCACTCCTACAATAATAAGCCCCAAGATGATATAAATTAAGAAAGAAGTCATATATTTTTTGTTTTTTGAAGATATTACTAGCTACTTGCTAATCTACGATTAATTATACAAATGAGCTAGAAAGCCACTAAAAATAATATTGATAATAGCCTTTTACTCCATTTGGGCTAATCGCTTCTATATAAACCCTGCCGTTCAGCCCTGTCAAGATTTTTTCTACTTGGCTAGGTTCTTTGATGGGTACTTTATTGATAGAAGTGATGATGAAGTTTTCTTCTATTCCTAACTGGCTAAATAGTCCGCGCCTTACTTTTACAATTCTGATACCTTCTTCTATCTTCAGTTTTTCTTTTTCTATCTTTGAAAGGGGTTCTAAATCAACTCCTAGCTTTTCAGAGGTATAAATTTCATTTTTTAGAATCTCAGTAGTGCCATTGCGGTTGGTAAGGGTGAGGGTAGCTTCTTTAGTTTTGCCGTTTTTTAAGAAAGTAATTTTGACCTTTTCGCCAGGGCGATAATAACTCAAAAACTCCTCGAAAGAGCTTTTACCTTCTATCTCGTCATTGTTGATTTTGAGAATTACTGAACCCTCTGTGATGCCTGCCTGCGCTGCCACACTGTTGGGCTGTATTTCGGTTACGAGTGCACCATTGTAGCTTTCTAAGTCAAGTTTATACTTTTTATCTGCCTCAGAATCAATATCTTGCACGCTTACACCTATGAATGATTTTTGCACTTCGCCATGCAAAATAATATCATTGAAAATCTTTGCCACTATGTCAATTGGTACGGCAAAGCCATAGCCCGTATAAGAGCCTGTACGTGAAAGGATTGCCGTATTGATACCTACCAACTCTCCTTTTACATTGACCAATGCCCCACCGCTATTACCTGGGTTGATGGCAGCATCGGTCTGAATGAAAGATTCTAATGGAAACTGCCCTCCGAGTAGGTCAATATTTCGCCCTTTGGCACTTACAATGCCTGCCGTAACCGTTGATTGAAGGTTAAAGGGATTACCTACTGCAATCACCCATTCGCCTACGCTGAGGTCTTTGGAGCTACCTCGCTTTACAGCAGGTAAGTTTTTTGACTCAATCTTAATGATGGCAAGGTCAGAGGAAGGGTCTGTGCCAATTAGGCGTGCTTCATAGCTTTTTTTCTGATGAATTACCTCTATGCGCTCGGCATCTTCTACTACGTGGTAATTGGTAACAATGTAGCCATCAGAAGTAAAAATCACACCAGAGCCTGAACCTATAGATTTTCGCCCACGCTGCCCATCTCCAAAATAAAAATCAAAGATATTGGTAGGAGTATATCTATCAAATACTGTTTTGATATACACCACAGAGGGTGTGCTTAGTGCTGAGGCCCTAACAAAGTTGAGGTCTTCATTGATAGGAGGAAGTGGCTCTTTTTTGACATTTTTATACAAAAAGTTTTCTTCTAGCAGTGGCTGCTCACGCAAAGCTTGGGTCTGTTGGTTTGTAAAAACTAGCTGGTAAGCATACGCACCCACAAAGCCTGCAAAAATGGCTACCAAAATGGTTCTTGCTATATCTCTCATAATGTAGTATTTTAGTATTTGTTAATTATTAGCTAAGAAAAGTAACTGATTATCAGTGTATTATAGACTAAACTGTTGGAAGTCTTTATTAGGTATAAAAAACTTTCAAACCAATTATAAAAAGTCAGACCTTACTACTTTTTAAAACATCTCACTCTTTTTTAGTTCCTGTACCACTCTTTAAGAACAAATTTACGAAAATAAGCCTGAAAGTTACACAAATGTTTGTTTCCTCACTCAAATAATCGTCTTGGGATTGATTTACCTCTCAGGGCTGAGCCTTTCTCTACTCAAAAATCTTTAAATAAATTGGTAGTGTAGGAATCTTCGTGCTATTTGAGAAATTTGCTTAAAATTTAAAATTACTCTATTTAATATTTGGTTTTATTTGATTTAACAGAATACAAATAAAGTAATTCTGTATTAAAACTTTATTTTCAGGATAATATTTGGGTCAGGTTTTTATCTTTTATCCAGCACGGAAATCTCTACACTAAGAATAAATTTATATTTTTTTGGATTCATCATTAAAAAGTAGTAAAATTATAGCTGAATTTATTTGAAGATATTTCTATGACAAGTTTTCGTGTACGCCCAAGGTTTAAAAGAGAAATCAATGAAAGCACAGACAGTCTGCTTGAAAAACTAAGGTACCAAGTAGCACTGCCTCACGCGCCTTGCACTATGAGTGCTATCCCGAGTGGACATACGCATATAGTGCTTAAAATATTACCCGAGATGCGTCATTATTGGTCGCCTCAGCTTTCTGTATCCTTAGAAACGCTCGAGAATGGCAATACACTTTTGAGAGGTTTGTATGGTCCTGCCCCTTCGGTCTGGACTCTGTTTACATTTGGCTACGCAGTATTAGGGGTGTTGTCATTTTTTGCTTTTTCACTGGGTTTTTCACAGTGGAGTTTGGGGCTGCCTGCGCCTATCTTATGGGCTTTGCCTGTATTGATAGTTTTGGCGTTAGGTTTGTACATATCAGCACAATTTGGACAAAAGATGGGGACTGCACAAACCTATCAGTTACATCATTTTTTTGAAGAAGCACTACAAGTACAAGTTAAAATTATCTAAAAACGCAACCTGAGTAAGAGATTGTTTATTCATTAAAAAGTTGTGGGTAATCGCTGATTAAAATGCGTGTGTCAAAAAAAAATTGTTCATTACACCCCACCCAAACCCCCAGAGGGAGGGCTTAATTTTAATGCGGCAAGTCTCTTATTATCAGTGATTTAGCTCCCATTCTCTTGTAGCGAAGACGCTAGGTGACTGATAAAATTTACTTTTACCAGTTAAACTTTTATTAGGAGAACAAAGACGGAGTCGCTCAAAGCCACCCCGTCCTTACAAAAGCCAAACATTGTGTATTAAAAATGATTGTCTGACAATTTCTTTGATAATCTGTAGCAGCAGACTTTTAGTCCGCTGGCATTTATGTTCTGAACAGTATTCATATCATCTTATCACACACAATCACAAACATTGTCAGAGAATCAAAAATATTTTCTTGTCTTTTTCGTGATTATACCCATTTTTTTTATTGCGGCTTTTTATTTCATTTCAGGTAGTTTTTTTGATGTGCCACATTATAACGTACTCGCCACCCAATGGTGTGATTACATACCTAATAGAAACACACCTCCCTTAGAAAAGGAGGCAGAAGAAACCATTGCTTTGCTCAACCAACACTCTCTAAAAGATAAGGGAATAAACAAGAAATAGCATACTTGAATCATATCTAAAGTTTTTGCTAATCAGGGAAGGAATTACTCAAAAAAATACCTTCCCTTACAAAAACTCGGTATGTGATTTATTGGACGCTCCCTAGCCATGAATTATCCTCTCTTGCTAATAAGTGCTTTGGTTTATTTTTAGGCAATTTATTGTCAATAAATCCTAAAAATCATATCCAAAAGTGAGGTAGAGACGAGGGCGGTCTGCTACTACAAAATCTTCTAAAGCCCATGCCAAATCTGCTTTGAGGTAGTAGCCTCCTAGCACCGTGCGCAAACCCACGCCATAGCCTACGAGCCAAGGGTTCTTGAAATCATTGACTGTTGCTTCAAATGTAGGAGCGGGTGCACTCACAATTCTTGTATTTTGGCTATTTTCTTTGTTGAAAGGGCTGATGCCTGTCCAAGCTGAGCCAATGTCATAAAAACCTACTAATTGCAGATTTTTCAAGAAATTACTGTTGATTCTCTTTCCGAAAAGGTACTTAATAAAGGGAAATCTAAGTTCTAGGTTAGCCACAAATACATTTTCTCCTGCTATTTTATTAAGGTTAAAACCCCTCAGGTTGGTAACAAACTCATTAAAGACTACATTTTCATTGCCAAAAATCACAAAATCGCCATTGGCATTGGCGTTTACGCTAAGAAACTCTCGGTTGGTAGGGTCATTGTTCTGATTTTCGAATACTGGGTTGGTATCTATATTGGCAGCAATGAGTTCTTTGGGGGCTTGTTGGCTGTTGGGGGCATCGCGGTCGTTGAGAATCCAGTTATCCATACCTCCTAGCAAGAAACTTTTGGGAGCTGCTCCTCCAAATCGCCCATAAAATACCCTAGTTGCAAAAATCAAATCTTTATGTATTTTAAGATAATTGCGTACATCTACCGTGATTTTATCAAAACCTATATTGCCCACACTGGCACCCACATCTTTAAGTGCTTGGCTCATCATGATTCCAAAATAGCGTTCATAGGCTACTTTGAGGCGTGTGCCAGCTATCATGTTTTGCCCATTGATGGTAGTATTATCATAGACATACTCCAGCTTTGCCCCGCCGTAGTGATAGTTGTGGTTAGGGGCAGAGTAGAGCAGCGTAGAACCACCGAGCCTGCCCGTAATGAGGGAGTTGAGCCACAAGTAAGTAGGCGTAATACTGATGCGTGCTGTATTGCGGATAGGGTAAGAGATAGTGCCTTTAAAGCTATTGAGGGCGTGCGACTGGAGATACTCGCTTGCCAAAAACCTGTAATTGTCGCGTTCTGCGCGCAAGGTATAGTCTAGTCGTTTGGCAAAATATTGGTATTCGCCATAATAGCTACTGCTGCGGAGGTCGAAACCTACAAATCCACCTCCCCGTATTTTATGATTTTCTAGCAAATCAGAAGAGGTAAAGTTAGCCAGAAGTCCAAAGCCGCGTAGTGGGTCAATGGTAAAAGAAGTAAGCAGGGTTTCAGTACGGAATCTGTGCTCATAGTCATAAGGGCCAATCACTCTAATTTCGTTTTTTTTGGCATTTTGCACACGCTCTAGCATAGTTTCTTGCGCTTTTTCTAAGCCGCTTCTTTTTTCTTTGGCTATGGAGGGGTCAAAAGTATAGTTGTCGGTATCTACCTCGTCGGGGCCATAGATTTCAGTTTTAGTGGGGTTGGTAGGCTCAAACCCCTCGGGCGTTTTTTTTGTGTCATTGTTTGTATTTTGTGCAAGCGTTTCGGGGGCATTCTCAAACAGTTTCTTGGCGCGTGGTGAGCGAAAGTCTTTACTAAAATTCTGATTGAAGTCAAAATCTTTTTTGTAGTAGGGAAAAGTTTTTCCTTTTCTAATCATTAGATAAGCCAGACCATTGTCTAGCGGATTGACCTCAAAGCGGTACACACTTTGCCTAAAATTACTCAATTTCTGATTGGTTTTGTCTTCAATATTTACTTTATGTACCTGCGACAGCCCTGAGTCATCATTGAGATAGATGATGGTTTTATCATCTAAAAATCGAGGTTTTCTATCTTTACTCACGCCGTTGGTGATTTGTTCTACTCTGGTAGAAGATTGGCGTGGGTCAAAAATATATAAATTGTATTGATTAAGTGCTTTATTGAAATTGCCCTGAGTGGTACGCGTAACGGTACTGAGGGTGTCGCTTGTGCGGTTAGAGCTAAAAGCAAAGGCACTGTTAGAATTGGGCAAAAATACAGGGTCTTCGTCATCAAACCAGTCATTGGTGAGTACATCAAGGTTTACCTTGTCAATATCAAACAAAAATAAATCACTTTGTCCTGTATTAAAAGTAATATCTCCTTTTCTATCAGCACTGAATACGATAAAGTTGCCATTATCAGAGAAATCAAATCCTGACACGTGGTTAAAGAATACCCAATCTCTTTGATAAGTTTTTTTCTTTTTGGGGTTAAGCACTATGAGCCTATTTTCGCCTTTGTGGACGTACATAATGCCCAAGTTATTGTTATCGCGCCAAGAGAGTAGCGGCACATTGTAGTCGTATCTTTGCCCAATGGCGCGGTAGCCATTTCTAAAAACTATTTTGCGTTTTTGGTTTTGGAGATTTTGTATAATGATGCGGTAGCGGCCTCCGCGCATTTCAGAATAGGCTATTTTAGTGCCATTAGGGTTAATTTTGAATTCATTGAAGATAAAGTTTCGGCGGTTGGCTTTTTTGAGTTTAAAATCATATTCTCTCTCCAGTCCATTTTCTAAGATACTTTCGTTGTTCTGTTCGTAGTATGCTTGCCACTTGTCTAAGAATCTTTTGTAGCTGATGCCCAGTGTACTCCCTATACTGTTGCGTTCATTTCTGATGATACGGGCAAGGTTCAAGATATTAGAAATGTTGGTTGTTCCGTATTCTTTGGCAATGAAGTTCCAGATAGATTGTCCTACCAAGATGGCATCTTCTCCTTCTAAGAGTGAGGGTTTTTTGACCCTGCGCTTACGCATCAAATCCCTCAGGTGGTCGTCCATTTCTTCGTTCCAGCCTTCGGCTACATAGGCTGCTGCCCCTAAAAGAAACCACTCGCTAAATTTGCCCAAGTAAGAGCTTTGTAGCATATCTTTGAGGCTTCCGCCAAACATCATTTCTCTGACCAAAAGTAGGGCGACACCACGGCGTAGTTCTCTTTTAAACTCTTCTTCGCTGCCAGTATAAGGTATTTCTATTTGTGATTTGAGGAACTCTGTTTGCCCTCCTACAATGACCTGGTCATTGTCTATGCCCACATTGCTTTGCTGAAGGTCGGAGATAGAGTTATAGATAAAAATCTTTGATTTGTAATAAGGAGGGTAGCCAAGAATCTTAGTGATTTGGTCAAACTCTGTTTCGAGAAAGCGTGTGGCAAAGTTGGCAAGCCTTGCCCCATAGTCATAGTGATAGATGTCAAAATTGGCGGTGCTGAGGTATTTCCAGTTAAATGCCTTGTATTGTACTCGGTTAGTGCCGAAGCGTTCTTGTGTATTTTGTGCAGTAGTGGGCTGGTAGTATGCGAGCAGTAGCATTGCCATTGCACCACAAAAAAGATAATACTTAAAGAAATGAGATGTTTTTTTTTTCATATGTCGTTTGGGTATCCTGATGCTTATTTAACAAGGTGCTAAGTGATGCTTTGTAATCAATGCTTAGTATTCATTATTTCTTGCATGTTGGGTTTCCTCAAAAAGGAACTTTCACTTATGCTAACATTTTACTTACTGACAAAAAAACACATAAAAAGCTAAAATGATTGTAGTTTTATAAAAAAAATGACAACAAAATGAGGTTTTTACCTGATTAAATTGTCATTTTTATATTTTGATGTGGCAGTGGCTAGACCATATTCTTGAATTGCCTTAAAAAGCGCACATCATTTTCAGTAAAAAGCCTAAGGTCTTGGATTCGGTAGCGCATCATTGTCATGCGTTCTATGCCCATACCAAAGGCAAAGCCAGTATATTGCTCAGGGTCTATACCACAGTTGGCAAGCACATTAGGGTCTACCATACCTGCGCCACCGATTTCTAGCCAGCCTGTATATTTGCAGATGTTACAGCCTTTGCCTTGGCAAATATTGCAAGAAATATCTACCTCTGCGCTTGGCTCAGTGAAAGGAAAATAAGAGGGGCGGAAGCGAATCTTAGTATTTTTTCCAAACATTTCTTTGGCAAAATGATAGAGTGTTTGCTTTAAATCTATCAAGCTCACATTTTCATCAATATAAAGCCCCTCTACTTGGTGAAAGATACAATGCGCTCTTGCTGAGATAGCCTCATTTCTGAATACTCTTCCGGGCATAATTGCTCTAATAGGTGGTTTTTGCTGTTCCATGAGCCTTACTTGCACTGAGGAGGTATGCGTTCGCAGAGCAATATCAGGGTCTTTTTCCAAGAAAAAGGTGTCTTGCATCTCACGTGCAGGGTGGTTGGGCGGAAAGTTGAGTGCTGTAAAGTTGTGCCAATCATCTTCTATCTCAGGTCCTTCTGCTACATTGAAACCAATGCGTTCAAATATTTCAATAATTTTGTTTTGAGTAAGGCTGAGAGGGTGCACTGTGCCAAGAGTATGAGGCGTTACGGGCAGGGTGAGGTCCAGAGGTATTTTAATACTAGCTTCTAAGTTTTTTTCATTGAGCTGCTCTTGAAAGTTTTTGAATTTATTTTGGGCGGTTTCTTTCAAAGCATTGACTGACATACCAAAGGCTTTGCGGTCTTCGGGAGCTATATTTTTCATGTTACCCATCAGTGCTGGAATTTCTTTTTTGATAAATTTCAAGCGGAAATCTTCTAAATCTTGGGCATTTTCAATGGTATAAGCGATTACTTGCTGTTTTAAGTCCTCGAGGGTTGCTAACATAAATAATGTTTAGTTATTGGTTGTCAATTATCATAAAGTGCTGATGTGCAACAATATCTGTGTACAAATAATCAGAGAAGATTATTTCATTTAATTTTCACCTCTTCAATAGAAGTACAATGGCTATATTAATTACTACAAGTTTCAAATTTAGAGGTTTCTCCTCAATTTGAAAAATCTTGGTAAAAAGAAATTAAGTAATTTAAGTTGCACCTAGGAAAACATAAGTTGTGAACTGCGAATTTTGATGCTTCAATATGTTCATTATCAGCAACTCAAAAATAAAGAACAGTGAAGTTATTTCAACTCATAAGTTGCTGATCATGAAAACTTTTAAAAATCACATTTCACAACTCATTATTTACACTTTCCTTAGTAAAGCTCATCTAATGACATGGCAAGGTACTTACGAATGGCACGCAAGGTGCTTATCAAGCTCACCAATCCACCCAAAATAATCATAGAAACCAATAAGAGTAAAATTTTTTCGGCTTCGTAGAGTGTGCTGAGTTCTGGAACTTGTAGCTGGGCATATTGTAAACACAAAAACAACAAGACCCCCGCAATAAGCCCACTGAGACTTCCTTGAATAAGTGCTTGTGCTAAAAAAGGTTTTTGAATAAAGGCATCTGTTGCCCCTACTAGCTGCATACTCCTGATGAGCAATCTCTGCGAAAAGAGTGCTATTCTAAGCGTGTTATCTACCAAGACCACTACCGTCAGTAAAATAAACAGCCCAAACACCACCAATAGGGTGCTTACCGTAGTGATATTTTTATGAATAAGCGTCATAAGGTCTTCTACATAACTCACTTCATAGATTTCCTGCCGTTTTTCTAGGTTTTGCTTGATATTTTTTAGGCTTTGAGGATTAAAAAAAACAGGCTTAATACGTATCACAAAAGCATCTCTGAGCGGGTTGTAGCCTAGTAGTTCTTGAAAATTCTCCCCTGTATTCTCGATAAATTCTTTGGCAGCTTGTGCCTTTGAAATAAAACGGAGGGAAGGTTTTGCCTCTTTCTCCTCCAATACAAATTGCTGCGACCGAAGATAGGTTTCTAGTTGTTTGAATTGGTTTTTGGGAAGGTTTTGCTCAAGAAATACTTGCAGCTCTGCATTTTCCTTGACAAGAGTGCCGAGTCGGTTGGCTTTTAAGATAATTAGCCCACAAAGTCCAAAAATAAATAGTGCCAATGTAGTGCTTAGTATAATGTTGAGAGATAAAAACCCTCCGAGTCTTTTTGTTTTTGGGCTTGTAGATGTTTTCAATGTGGTGTAGTGATGATAAAAAGCAAAACTAGCCATAAACAATGTCCAAAACAAAGAAACACTCCAAATAACTGCCCCTGGTTTTGTAAGTTGCTTTGATTGTCTGACAATTTGTGTGAAAATCTGCAGCAGGGGTTGTGTAAAAAGTATTTTAGGCGAAATTTTGTGTGGTTTTCAGTATTTCACTGCCTCAGCCTGCCACCCCACCCAGGTCCTCCCCTCAGGAGGCTACGATTAGAATACACTTTTTTTAAAATATTGATTATCAGCAAGTTGAATCTCAAAATAAAATTGGTAGTTGCTGAATAAAGTGTGTATGCTTTGAAAACTTTTTCACTCCATAGCCCATAGGTTACAACCTATGGGCTATGGAGTGAAAAATGACTATTTCGTCATAATATAATTTTAAAAAATTCATCAAAATAGACCTCAAATTAGTCAAAAAGAACATGCACACTTCACTGTTGGACTATCATAAAATTTTTAATCTATTGATAATCAGTTATTTATGAGATAAGTGTCCTAATCGTAGCCCTCAGGAGGAGGGCTTACTCCCTGCTGTGTCAAGTGTTTCGAAGAGACACTTGACACGACCAATGAAAGCAAAGTCTATGACTTTGCCTGTTTTTGCAAAAAAACAGCGGGTGTTGGAGTGATGAGATGTTGGTTTTAGTTCGTAATTTTGGTAATTCAGTGTCTGTTCTGCATACGCAGGAAAAAGCCTGCCCTGTAAGGGTCTAGACTTTTCAGTTCATTAGTCGTGCTAAGTCTCCCTATGGAACACTTCACACAGCGGGGGTAATGAATAATTAAATAAAACATTGATAATCAGGTGCTTATTAATTTGAAAATGGCACTTTATTTAATCATCATTACTTAATGGTCTAAATTCTACTAAAATGAATCTAAAGATGAAAATAATCACCACGTTAATTAGTTTTTTATCGAGTTTACTTCCTTTATCAATCCGAAGTCAAACTCAAGACCCACAAGAAGATATCGTTTATTCCCCTTACTTAATACCAGATGAGCAAGGAAGAATGGTAAGCCCTGGTTTAATTCCAGATAATTTTCTCACAAAAGAAAAAACAGAGGAGTATCGCTTGCAGTTAGCATCTATGCTGTACTTAGATGTAAAAGTCTTAGATTACTCTTTGAATAGTTTGGATATCATAGAAAATGCTAAAAATCAAGAGAAATATAAGAAAGTGTTAATTTATAGTTGGCATTTATATTTGCCATTGTTGTCCTATATTTCTCAAGTAGTTATCAGGCATAGAACAGGAAAATTGTTGCTAGAAAGAGAAAAATATATCACCCATGACCCAGCAAGTGGTTATCATAATGTTCGTATTCCAAGTCTTATTGTTGTTTTTAATGATAAGGGGAAAATAAGTATTTCCAGAATATTAGGTAAAGAGTTTTCTCGTGTGTTTCATTATACTTTAAGACAAAGTACTGAAACGATATTAAAAGCAGGTACACATAGTAAACCCTGCTGTGTTAAGTCTTCTGAAAGATGACCCTAGCTGCTTTAAGTCTTCCAACGGGAGACTTAAAGCTAAGGAATGAAAGCAAAGTCTATGACTTTGCCTGTTTTTGCAAAAAAACAGCGGGTGTTGGAGTGATGAGATGTTGGTTTTAGTTCGTAATTTTG
>CAYZQI010000128.1:0-14134 GCA_964480455.1 uncultured Cytophagaceae bacterium | reverse complement strand
AAAAATTGTACTTTTGAACTATGAAGCAAAGATATGAGCGCAGTGTTGCTTGTGCCGTTAATTTCCGAAAGCGTCCGCTTTCCGCCGAAGGCGAAGGGCTTTTAACTACTAAATTACCGAAAAAAACCAAAACCACCCTACATTCATATCTTAGCCAAATTCACCAACATATAAACTTCTGCACTTTCGGTGAGCAGCGAACGCTTCTAGTAAAGCTAGTCCAAGCACCGCTTCGCTCATGTTTGCACTAGGTGGGTGGGTGCTTTTAAAGAGAAAAAATAGGGCGAAGCGATAGAAAATATGAATTTTACTTGACCTGATTTGTGAACTATTGATGTACGATATTCAGCAAAAAAAGTTTTCTATGCTAAATTTTTCACTTATTTTTGATGTTAAATAGCAGAAAGACACCAAAATACACACTTGAGTTCCTCTCCAAAAGCAGTAGAAGTTACTGGTGATGTAGGAAAAAATCATTTTAAATTTTGTGTACTGGGCTTGCGAATATGAAATTATTTGAATACATTTTTTACAGGTTTTATGTGCTTTTTTATCCTTCGCAATCTGCTTGGCGTGCTGCTATGCTGGCGATGCTGCTATTTTCTATTACAATTTATATTTATTTGGTAAGTTTGTATGCTTTGCTTGCTTCTTTGGGTTGGGTACGTTTTGTGAGCTTATTTGTAAATTCTTCTTATGATTTTAGTATCTTGCTAGTTGGGCTTATGGTACAATTACTTGTTTATCAAGTACTTGTGAGCGAAAATCGCTACAAAAAAATCCATCTTTTTTTTAGAAAAAATAAGCCTTCTAATAGCTTAAAAGCCGCTTTTTTCACTTATATCACCTTGGGTATCGTTTCTTTGATTACTTTTGTGATAATCTTAGAATATACCAGTCGTCTAGGCTAATCCAGTCTTATCCATTGAGCTTTCTTCGTATCAAATCTAGTACAATATAGCTTGTCATTCTGATATTGATGAGTCGGTCGTTAGTGAGCGAGAGCTTGCGTGTAGAGGTTTTTTCACCATCAGCATAGGCTATCCAGACTGTACCTACAGGTTTTTCGGAGCTTCCTCCATCAGGGCCAGCTACTCCGCTACTTGCCACGCCAATATCTGTATTGAATCTTTGGCGCACGCCTTCTGCCATTTCTATAATGGTTGCTTCACTGACTGCCCCATGTGCTTCCAAGGTAGCCTGCTTTACACCTAACTGGCTCATTTTGATAGCGTTACTATAAGAAATTACACCGCCTTCATAATATGCCGAGCTGCCTGCTATCTTGGTGATAAGGTGTCCGATAAAGCCTCCTGTACAGCTCTCTGCCGTGGCAATGGTCTTTCCTTGTGCTTTAAGTAGCTTACCCACGATGCTTTCAAGCTCATCTTGGTCATAGCCATAGACATATTTTTGGATAAGCGGCACTACTTTTTGCACTTCTTTTTCTACTTGTTCTATAAGAGCTTCGCGGCTAGTGCCTGTGGCAGTAATGCGGAGTTTTACCTCTCCCCAAGTAGGCAGATAAGCCAGTTTCATATTAGCAGGTAAGGCATCTTCCCACTGTTCTATCACTTGCGAGAGCAAAGATTCACCCGCTCCAAAGGTCTTAATCACCTTGTGATAAATTACAGGTGTCTGAAAAAAGGTTTTGATTTTAGGAATGACTATCTCATTCATCAAGATTTCCATTTCTTGGGGCACTCCGGGCATAGACACAAAGGCTTTCCCCCCTTTGCCAAACCACATAGCGGGTGCTGTGCCTAAACGGTTGAAAAGCACCTCACAGCTTTGCGGCATAAGGGCTTGTTGGCGTAAATTCTGAGGCAAAGCACGCCCTCTTCGCTCAAAATAATTGGTAATCATGGCCAAGACTTCCTCATTTTCTGTCAGGAGGGTTTCAAAATACTGCGCTAGTGTTTTTTTAGTGATGTCGTCTTTGGTGGGGCCTAATCCTCCTGTCATCAGCACCAAGTCCGCACGCTGTTCGGCAGCAGCCAATGCCTCCAAGATTTCTTCTGCCTCATCTCCCACAGAGGTCATTCGTTTTACTTTGATGCCTATCTGGTCTAGAGACTGGCTAATAAATTGTGAGTTGGTATCTGTGATTTGTCCGAAGAGGATTTCATCACCTATTGTAATTATTTCAGCAAAGATATGATTCATGGCGTTTGTCTATCAATTATATATAAAAGAAAATC
The DNA here is from genome assembly GCA_964480455.1 of uncultured Cytophagaceae bacterium. Lineage (GTDB taxonomy): Bacteria > Bacteroidota > Bacteroidia > Cytophagales > Microscillaceae > JAABSX01. The sequence goes on along the minus strand of CAYZQI010000128.1, from coordinate 11,933 downwards.
TTGAGGTAAGACAAAAATAGTGGATTGTTTTCAAAAAACATTCGCTTTGTATACTTACTTTTCGCAAGTATAAATTTAATTGTATAATTTTGACGGTTGAAATCTCAATTATCTGAATCCATTGGAAACTACGAAATGAAAATCAATATTTTTGACAAGCAAAAATTGCAGGGAATCTATTTGTGCCTGTGTGTTTTGCTCTTAGTACATTGCCAGCCCACCACAGAAAAACAGCAGACACTTCAAAAGCCAAAACGATCAGAAAAAGGTAAGCCAATTGCTGTTAAATATGCCCAATACTTCAAAATAGATATTTTTGCGGATTACAAGGTACTCACACTTTACAAGCCGTTTACAGATAGCCCTGATAGCTTGCAGTATGTACTTTATCCAAAACAACGCCCACGCCCAGAAGGCTTCAAGGAAGCAATACTGATTGCCACCCCAATAGAGCGAGTAGTGGTACTTTCACATACACACATTGCTTTTTTGCAGCAGCTAGGCTTAGAAGATAAGATAGTAGGCATCAATGAAAGCAGTTATTTGCCTGAAGTCCCCTTCAAGAACAGACTTAGAAACGACAAAGTCAAAGATGTAAGCAATGCCCAAGGTACACTCAACCAAGAGGAAGTACTCAAACTACAGCCTGATGCAGTGATTTTTAGTAGTGGCTCAAAAGAGTTATACGCCAAAAATAAAGTCCTTGCTCAAACAGGTATTGCCTTGCTTTTCAATGGGGAATGGCTTGAAAATGACCCTCTGGGACGCACAGAGTGGCTCAAAATGATGGCAATTTTATTTGAAAAAGAAGAAAAGGCTGAAAAAATTTTTGAAGACATTGCCCAAGCCTATCAATCTCTCCAAGAAACCACACGTAATCTCACGTATTTGCCCACAGTATTTTGGGAAATACCTTACAAAGACACTTGGTATGTGCCAGGCGGAAAAAGCTACGTAGCACATCTGCTCAAAGATGCAGGGGCGAACTATCTCTGGAAAGACCTTCCCGAAGTGGGGAGTGTAGCATTGGATTTTGAGACGGTCTATGCAAAAGCCCAAAAAGCAAAATTTTGGATTTCTCTGAGTTTAATCAAGCGCAAAGAGGCATTGCTCAAGCAAGATGCACGCTTTGCAGATTTTAGTGCTTTTCAAGAAGATAACCTCTATAACCATAACCTCAAAAGCGACCCAAAAGGCAACAGCCTTTATTATTTTGAGAGTGTAGTAAATCCGCATTGGGTATTGGCTGATTTGATAAAAATTCTTCACCCTACGCTGATGGAAAAACACGAGTGGGTGTATTTTCAAGCCATCAAGTAAATTAAATAGTAGGCTATCTTTTTTTAAAGCTCAGGCATCAAGATTTCTATGATGCGTAGTTTTCCAGAGTCATTGAGGTTGATGGCTGCAAATACGAGCCAATCTGTATTGGGTACGCCAATGATGAATTTAAAAATTGCTTCGTTTTTTTCTCGGTCGAACTCCACAAACTCAGGGTGTTTGATGATGGATTTTTGTAAAAACTCTTTGTCGAGTTTGTCTTCAAAAAGTGCCTTTTCCACGGTTTTTGCCCCTACCAATTGCCCATTTTTTCTCATAAGGATATTGGTTTGGTAGTTGTGTGAGATAAGAAAACTTTTGGCGTTGGAGCTGCCATAGTCAAACATTTCTTGGGCTATGAGGCTGTCATTGAGGCTTTTAGTGAGGTATTCTATCTCAAAACGCCCTGTCGAGATTTCAATGGTTGTATCATTCTTGATGATGTTGTAGTCCAGTGGTGCAAATTCAACTTTTATATTTTTAGGAATAGATTGCAAAAGTTGTTGCTGTGGGCTAAGTACTGTTTTTTTTGCTTCTTTTTCCTCCTTTTTAGTGGCTTCTTTGCCATTAGAAGTAGTTTTGATAAGACTAGAGTCTTTTTTTTGCGTTTTTTGATTAGAAGTGTTCTTTTCTGTTTGTGGGTTTTGTGTTGTACCTTCTTCGCTTTTGATGGGTTCGTCCTTTTCAGTAGTATCTTTTGTGCAGGCACCCAAAGAGAAAAATAATGAAAATAAAATAAAAAATAGTGCGTAATTTTTCATGAAAAATCTTTCTTACTTGGTTAAGTTCGGGTTTTTAGTTTTGTATATCAAACAATCCAGAGACACTAAAAGCCATTTTCGTTTTTGAGTACATCAAAGGATATGTATGATTTGTTAAACGTTTTCATTTTCTTTGTACGCAAGTTTCAAAAAAAAGTAATTGAATTACTTCAAATTTATGCAATTCCTTTTAATAAATTGATAAGTTGAACGTTGTCGTTGAATTTATTTTTTTGGTAATTGTTCTAGTTAATTACCTTCACATTTTCAGCAGTGTGAAATCTTTGTAGAAACAAAAATATAAGTGCATAAAACCCCGACAATGGTGGCATTTTTATTATTACTTTACCTCTAGATTGATAAACCAGTACTGCACACGTAGTGTATGTTAATAATATTCACAAATAGCCTTCCTAACATATATAGTTTGTTCAAGACAGGCTATTTTTATGTAAAATTGACATGAAATTGCAATAAATAGGTTTCAAAAAGGATTCAATACGTCTTAGTATGCTTGTACTTGCTAAAAACAAGAAATCTCAGCATACTTTATATTTTCAGTACCGATAAACCCAAAAACCTACAAATAAATAACCAATCGCTTACTAAGTAGTTTGAATCTTGATAAGATTACAATTTTACAAAAAAATGAAAAGTACTCTAAAAAAACTCCAAGAAGCCGAGCAGAAAGCCATTGAGTTACTTACCGAAGTAGAAAAGCGAGGTCTTATCAGACCGGGGCAGACTGAAAAAGAGCTCAATGAAGCCATCTTTCAATTGGCTTATGATTTATTTGGCATAGAGAAATACTGGCACAAACGCATTGTGAGGGCAGGAAAAAATACCCTTGCTCCTTATGATGAAAATCCGCCTAACCTCATCATTCAAGAGAAAGATATTTTGTTTTTGGATTTTGGGCCTATCTTCGAGGACTATGAAGCGGACATAGGGCGAACCTACGTGCTGGGCAATGACCCGCTCAAAGTTAAAATCAAAAATGACGTAGAGAAGGCTTGGTATCAAATAAAGGCCTGGTTTGAGACCAGAGAGTACATTACGGGGGCTGCCCTCTACCAAAAATCGGTAGAAACCGCCCAAGCTATGGGCTGGGAATATGGCATTGAGATAGCTGGACACCTAGTAGGGCAATTTCCACACGAAAAACTAGAAAAAGGAAACTATGGGCTGTATGTCCACCCCGAAAACCCCAATAATATGCGAAGCCTAGATGCACAAGGCAATCCCCGACATTGGATTCTGGAATTACATTTCATAGATAGAAAAAATGAGATAGGGGGTTTTTTTGAGCAGATACTTATCTAAGTAAATTAAAGATTAAAAAAATATAAGCATGATGTCTTCTGATGATTTTCGCAAACATGCACACACATTGGTAGATTGGATAGCAGACTACTTAGAGCAGGTAGAACAGTATCCCGTCAAATCACAGGTTGCACCCAAAGAGATTTATGAGCAGTTGGCAGACAATGCCCCGCAAGATGGAGAGGCTTTCGAGCAGATATTTGATGATTTTATAAAGATTATCTTGCCCGGCATCACGCATTGGCAGCATCCCTCTTTTTTTGCATACTTTCCTGCCAACAACAGCTACCCCTCAGTGCTTGCCGAGATGCTTATGTCCACCCTAGGCGCACAGTGCATGAGCTGGGAAACCTCCCCAGCAGCTGCCGAGCTAGAAGAAAAAATGATGAACTGGCTTAAAGCACTCAAAGGCTTGCCTACTGAGTGGGTAGGAGTGGTTCAAGATACGGCTTCTACAGCTACACTTTGCGCCTTGCTTACCGCACGCGAGCGATACAGTAGCTACCAAATCAACCAACAAGGTTTTACGGGGCAAAAATTTAGGGTCTATGCCTCTGAACAGACGCACTCTTCTATTGAAAAAGCGATTAAAATAGCAGGCATTGGTGCAGAAAATTTTGTAAAAATAACAGTTAATGAAGAATATGCCCTCCTACCCGAAGCCCTAGAGCAGGCAATTAAGGCAGACTTAGCGCGTGGTTTTCAGCCTTTATGTGTGATTGCTACGCTCGGCACTACCAGTTCTACAGCACTGGACCCCATAGAAGCAATGGGCAAGATTTGCCAGAAATACGGTATTTTTTTTCATATTGATGCCGCTTATGCAGGCACAGCAGCCCTACTGCCCGAAAAGCAGACAATGCTCAAAGGGGTGGAGCTAGCAGATAGCTATCTTTTTAATCCGCACAAGTGGATGTTTGTCAATTTTGATTGTACGGCTTATTTTGTGAAAGACAAAGAGGCACTTTTACGCACTTTTGAAATCTTGCCCGAATACCTCAAAACTACCCACGACCGCATAGTGAACAATTACCGCGATTGGGGCGTACCGCTGGGCAGGCGTTTTAGGGCTTTGAAGCTATGGTTTGTGATGCGTAGCTTTGGCGTAGCAGGGCTGCAAAATAAGCTCAGAGAACACCTCAGATTGGCACAAGTTTTCAGGCAATACATTGAGCAAACACCCCATTTTGAGCTACTTGCACCCGTTACACTCAATTTGGTGTGCTTTAGATGGATACCTGATGCCTCGCTCAGCCTTGAGCAACTCAATCAAAAAAATGAATGGCTCTTACAGCAACTCAACCAAACAGGCAAAGTATATCTTACCCATACCAAACTCAATGGCATCTATACACTCAGGGCGGTATTTGGGCAGACACACGTAGAAGAGAAACATGTACAGCATTTGTGGACTTTGCTGACTGAACTCACCAATAAAGCCCAAACAAGCATTGAAAAGATGGCATAGTTGTTTTAACAGTTTATTTTTTCTTTCAATTCACTTAGATTTTGTACTTTTGTAGCTTACAACACATAATTATTTGGTGATGCCAAATAATTATGCACATTTAAAGCACTAAAAATATGAAATTGACATTTTGGGGAGCTTCCCAACAAGTAACGGGAAGTATGTTTTTGCTAGAAACCGATGATGAGTTTAGGATATTGATTGACTGTGGGTTGAATATGGAAAACCGCAGAAGCAACACACCCGAAGAAGAGAGAGGACTTTTCCCATTTGAAGCCTCTATGATTCACGCCGTAGTTCTTACACACGCACACGTTGACCACTCTGGCTTTATTCCCAACCTGCTCAGGGAGGGGTTTGAAGGTAGAATTTATGCAACCTCTGCTACTTACGAACTCGCTGAAATTCTATTGAATGACTCTGCCTCCCTCAATCAAAAGAAAATAAAGCGTATCCAAAAAAAGAAGCAGCTTTTCGCTAAGCTACGCAATACACGCGAATACAACGAGCTTTATGTACACTCGCAGGTAAACCAAGCACTAGACCATTTTGTAACCCTACCTTTTGATAAAAAACAGAAAATAGGAGATAATACCTGGCTAACTCTTATACCTGCTGGACACCTACTAGGTGCAGCACATGTGCTTTTTGAGGTAAGAGAAAATGGCCAAAGCAAAACCTTTTGCTTCTCGGGTGATGTGGGCCGCACTAACTACCCCTTGCTTGTAAACCCTGCCCCAGTGCCTGAGGTAGATTACCTTATCTGTGAAAGTACCTATGGCAACCGCCGCCACGAATCAAAGGCTTCTCCCGAAGACCCCGTCTATGAAATTATCAAAAGTACTTGTGTAGATATTCCGGGCAGACTGATAGTACCTGCTTTTAGTGTGGGGCGTACCCAAGCCATGCTCTTTACCCTCAATAAGTTGCGCTTGCAGGGTCGCCTTCCTTCTATCAAAATTTTTACAGATAGCCCTCTGGCAATGAAAAGTACTGAGATTCATCAAAAATATCACTCTTGGCTCAATGAAGAAGCTCGCGAATTTCAGAAAACGTACAAACAGCTTTTTGACTTCGAGAACCTTATCTTTATAGACAATATCAAAGAGAGCAAAGCAGTCGCCAACTACCACGAGCCTTGCATGATTATATCTTCTTCGGGTATGATTCAGGGTGGACGCGTAGAGTACCACGTCAAAGAAAATCTTGCCAATCCTTATGCTACTATCTTTCTGATTGGTTATGCCTCTGAAGGTACGATTGGGCACGACCTAAGAAGCGGAGAAAAAACTATCAAAGTAGAAAAACGCGAAATCCCAATCAAAGCACGCATAGAAAGCATAGATAATTTCAGTGGACACGGTGATTTAGATGATTTGCTGCGTTTTGTGCATTATCAATCTCCTCAAAAACTCAAAAAATTATTTTTAGTACACGGAGAACTTTCTTCTATGCAAGATTTTAAAAATACGCTTTCCGAAGATGGCTACGACCAAGTAGAAATCCCTAAGCGTGGAGATAGTTTTACCCTTTAGCCTTGCTAGTGAATGTACTTATACATCAATTGCATAGAAGAAGCACAGCCGGGCGCACAGTGGCAAAGCCTTTTTAAAAAGTCTTGGCAATACTACCGCAAGTGGTTTGTAAGTGAGGGCCTGCTGGCAAGAGTAGGCTACGGCACTAGCTACCGAAAGCTCAAAGCCTATATGCCTGAGCTAGTGCCTGTCTATGATGCCTTAGTAGAACTTGCAGGTGGTGGAGATGTGGCTGCACGCTTTTTGAGTGCTTACTGCCCTCCGCCTTACCTCTCAGGCTGCTCGCAGGCAGTCTGGAGCAGAGATACTCCTTCGCTCATCAGAAACTATGACTATAGCCCACATTATTTTGAAGGCATCGTGCTTTATTCTAATTGGCTTCGCCCTGTGATAGCTATGAGCGACTGCAACTGGGGTGTATTAGATGGTATCAATGATGCAGGCTTGGCTATCTCGCTTACCTTCGGGGGCAGCCAAGTACTTGGCAAAGGCTTTGGCGTGCCCCTACTGATACGCTACCTGCTCGAGACCTGCGATACGCTGGAAGAAGTAAGTCAGAAAGTGCAAAAAATACCCGTACACATGGCTTACAATCTTACTGTACTAGAAACCTCTGGAAAGCATGCCACCATTTTTCTTGCACCTGATAAAACCCCACTCATCACCCCCGAACTGGCTGTTACCAATCATCAAGACCTCATTACCTGGCCAGCTTATGCACAGCTAAGTGGTACCCTAGAGCGGCATACACACCTGATGAATAGGTTAGAAAATCCTGATGAAACACAGGATACTTTTTTAGCACAGTTTCTTTCTCCCCCGCTTTATCAGACACAATTTGAGAAAGGTTTTGGTACTTTATATACTGCACAGTATTTTCCCGCAACGCGCAAAGTGGGCTTTTATTGGCAACAAAAACGTATTTTTCAGTCTTTTGATAATTTTGAAACCAAGCACTTCACCATTGAGCTTTTTCATGGTAGGAGTCCGAGAGTAGCCTTTTGAGATAAGGTAATTGGCAAATATCCATCATCATTTCCCTCACCAAAAAAAGAAAATTTTCAACTAACTTTGTTGGTTATCTGACAATCGTTTTTTTTATTATTCTTCATCTAAAACCAATTTATTGTAAGGGCCAGTGAAGACTGCCAGAACTATTATACATACACCAAAACTCCAAACAAAGAGATGTTTAATTCACAAGGCTTTCACTACCTTTGCATCAAAGCAATCTAAAAAATTATACACATGTTTTTACTATTTTTTTACTTATCCATTGCCTTATTTACTTCTTTTTTATGTTCTATTTTGGAGGCGGTGTTGCTTTCTATCCCTATTTCTTACCTTAAAACCAAAGAAGAACAAGGAAATGCCACTTCTAAAACTTTCTTAGGCTACAAAGAAGACATAGACAAGCCTTTGTCTGCCATTCTTTCTTTGAACACGATAGCGCATACTGTAGGGGCAGCAGGTGTAGGTGCCCAAGCCACGATTGTCTTTGGAGAAGCCTATTTTGGAGTTGTGTCGGCAGTACTGACTGTACTGATTCTTGTTTTTACAGAGATTATTCCCAAAACCTTAGGTGCAAACTATGCCAGAGAACTGATGAGTTTTACGGCTATTGTGATAAAAATATTTCTTTTCATTACTTATCCACTTGTGTTGGTTTCAGCCATTCTGACCAAGTTACTCTCTCGCAAAAACAAAGAAATGACTGTAAGTAGAGAAGAAATCTCTGCCATGGCAAGCATAGGCACTTAAGAGGGAATATTTGTGGACAAAGAAAATAAGATTATACAAAATCTTATCAAGCTCAAAGATATACAAGTGGCTGAGATTCTCACGCCCCGAATTGTAGTGGTAACGGCTGATGAGGAAATGACGCTGCAAGAGTTTCTTAAGAACAAAAACTTTTTGTTATTTTCTAGGATTCCCATCTTTTCGGGAGATAGAGACAACATCACGGGTTATGTCTTTAGAGAGCAAGTTTTTGAAAAATTAGCCGAAGACCAATTTGATTTGAAACTCAAAGATTTATGCAGAAGCATTACTGTTTTTTCTAAAACCATCACTTTATTTGTAGCTTGGGAAAAGATGCTTGAAAAAAAAGAACACATTGCCCTCGTTGCAGACGATTATGGTGGTATGGATGGTATTGTAACCCTAGAAGACATCATTGAGACTTTGCTTGGTTTTGAGATTATAGATGAAAAAGATGTTGTGGCTGATATGCAGCAATATGCCAAAGAAAGATGGAAAAACAAACAAAAAAAATACAAGCTCTTGTCTGATGATGAGTTTGAAGATGTTTAAAAGTGTTAATCACTAGAGCATACTTCACTTTTCTTGCAAAAAGACATTTGGCGATAGCGTGCACTTTACTGAGGGTGATGAAAAGCACTAAAAATTATCCACGAATTATATTTTTTGATAAACAGTATTTTTTTTTAGACAAACGCTTGTTTTTTACAGATTAATGATTTAATATTGCCACTGAAACGTATTTTTGTGTGTCTTTACAGGATATCCCTTTTGAATTTTTCAAGAGGGATATTTTTTTTATGAAGCCAACAAACACAATTTTTTTCATAAAAAAAGAATGGGCGCAATTAAAATTTCAAAATTAAGCAGTATTTTGCATCTTTATTGATTAGCTAAGTCAATCAGATGACTCTCAGTATATACAGTTAGTTTATGGTCTTTGCAAGCCTTACGTTTCTCTGTTTCTTTCTGCCTATCAATGTATTGCTTTATTATCTATTAGGCAATAAAGCATATAGAAATACCTTACTTACCATCTTTTCTTTGGTTTTTTATGCTTGGGGAGAACCTGTTTGGGTAGTACTACTTGTTTTTTCGGCTTGTATAGATTACCTGAATGGCCTATGGATAGCACATCACAAGGGTACTTCAAGGGCAAAATGGGGGGTTATTTCTTCGGTAGTGATTAATGTTAGCCTTTTGGTCGTTTTCAAATACAGTGCTTTTTTGTATGAAAACCTCAATTATTTGCTAGGGCTTCAGCTCAGTGTACCTACTTTTACTTTGCCTATTGGGATTTCTTTCTATACTTTTCAGACCATTTCTTATACCTTAGATGTCTATCGTGGAGAGGTACAAGCACAAAAGTCATTGGGTAAGTTTTTGATGTTTGTGAGCCTTTACCACCAGCTAGTGGCGGGGCCTATTGTGCGTTATGCACACATAGCCCACGAAATAGACCACAGAAAGGTAGCCTGGCAAGACATAGGAGAGGGGATTCACAGGTTTTGTATTGGGCTTTTCAAGAAAGTGTGTATTGCCAATGTAGCTGGTGAGTTTGTGATTACTTACTTGGAGAGCGACCTAAGCCAACTGAGCGTAGGGGAGGCTTGGTTTGGGATATTGATGTTCTCGATTCAAATTTACTTTGATTTTTCGGGCTATTCAGATATGGCGATTGGGCTAGGGCGTATGTTTGGCTTTCACTATCACGAAAATTTCAACTATCCTTATATTGCCCATTCTGCTACTGATTTTTGGCGAAGGTGGCATATTTCTTTGGGTACTTTTTTTAGAGATTACGTGTACATCCCTTTGGGAGGCAACCGAAAGAATAGTTTGTTTAACTTGATGGTGGTATGGAGCTTGACAGGGCTGTGGCATGGGGCAAGCTGGAATTTTATTCTTTGGGGTTTATATTTTGGTCTATTGATACTGCTTGAGCGTATTTTTTTGCGGTCAATGCTAAAACGTTTGCCTGTTTTTGTAAGCCATGTTTATTTACTTTTGGCAGTAGTGCTAGGGTGGGCGTTGTTTTATTTTACTGATTTTGAGCGGCTGATTTTCTTCCTAAGCATTATGCTAGGGCTGAGTGGCAATCCACTGTGGAATTTTGAACTTAGTCTTGTATTACAAGAAAACAGCTTTTGGCTTGCCTTGAGTATAGTGCTTTGCCTACCTGTATATTTGTGGCTGATACAATGGCTGGAAAAGAGAGCCTCTTTTTCAGTATCTTTTCCATTGCAATTGTTCAGGCTGGTTTTTCAGTGGGTATTGCTTTTACTTGCTATCACTATGCTAGTGGGCAATTCCTACAATCCTTTTATCTACTATCGGTTTTAAAAATTTGGAAAATTTATGTGGCAGAAAGTGCTTGTAATTGTTCAATTAATTCTTTTTTTAGGTATCTTGACAAGTCTAGGGATTGTATTTTTTATTTTTCCCAAGCAAGAAGTATCTGCTTTTGAGAAGAGAAAACTTTGTCCACCGCCCAATTTTAGTACCAAGGCACTCTTCCAAGGTGATTTTATGGATAGCCTAGACCTTTATTTTGCCGACAATTTTCCGTTTAGAGAGCAGTTTGTCCAAGTTTCTTTTCAAATCAAAGAAAATAGAGGTATCAAAAATGAAGAAATTGCTTTTTATGACCAAAAAGTAGAAACTAACCTTCCCCTCAAAGAAAAAATAATTCAAGAAAAGCAAACTCAAGATAGTTTAGCCATCTCTGTTTCTGAAACCGAAGAGGAAGCTATCAGCAGTAGAGGCATTATGATTTATAAAGGTATGGGAATACAAATATTTGGTGGTGAGACCTACTCCGCCAAGCCCATGGCAGAAGTGGCCAACCTCTACCAAGCCACTCTCAAAGGCAAGGCACAGGTTTATCTTGGTGTTACACCCACCCATGTTTCATTTTATCTTCCCGAAAGATACCAAAACAAACCCGAAAAACCCAACATTGACACCCTCTATGCTATGCTTTCAAAAGAAGTAAAGTGCATAAAAATCTACGAAGCATTAGAAAAGCACCAAAAAGAATACATCTTCTTCAATACAGACCATCACTGGACAGGCCTGGGTGCCTATTATGCTTATACTGCTTTTTGCAAAGAAGCCAATCTGAGGCATGTTCCTCTCAAGAAAATGAAAAGAAAAGTAATTCCAAATTTTCTAGGCTCTCTCTATTGGCTTACCAGAGATACAAAACTCAAGCAAAACATAGACTCAGTAGTCTATTACAAACCCAATTTACAATACAATACTTTTGCCTACCTTGCCAAGAATCCTACCTTGCCTATCCCATCTATTATGCTGGCAGAATTTGCCAAAGGGCCCGACGGCTATGGCGTATATTTTGGTGCAGACCACCCCATGGTGCGCATCGACACAGAGCTAAAAAACCAACGCAAAGCACTCCTCATCAAAAATTCCTACGGAAATCCTTTTGCCACCTACTTGGTAGCGCATTTTGAGCAGGTCTTTGTGATAGACTACAGACATTTTAGCGGAAAGATAGAAGACTTGGTAGATAAGCACGGCATTACTGACGTAATCCTCTTCCACTCTACTTTCTCAGCCAACACCTTTACTGATGCCCAGCAAATCAAAGATATTTTGAAGAGTAGCCCATAGTATGTTTCTTTAAATCACTGATAATGAGTGTGTTAAAAAAACATAACTTACAACTCATCTTTTCATCAACTCACTACATTAGGAATGAATAATAAATAATTTGTACAATTAGGGCAAAATAGTATAGTTCAA
>CAYZQI010000127.1:0-14188 GCA_964480455.1 uncultured Cytophagaceae bacterium | reverse complement strand
TGCTCGGCTTTTTTTGTTGTGATGGTATTTAGCATTAGAAGAAATTTTAAACAGAAGCTACCCCTCCCACTTCATACAATCGGCACTTGCATAGTCTTTTAGCCTGCCGACCTAGCCCACCAAACAGACTAAAGTCTGTTTTACAGTACTGATTTCACAAAAATTGTCAGAGAACCAAAAATAATTTGCAGCAGCATGCCTAACTCTCACTCCATAGCCCATAGGTTGCAACCTATGGGCTATGGAGTGAGAAAAACACTTCTAACTCAAAATAATACTTGACACTGTTTGACTTTTTACATAACCCCAAGGAAGTCAATTTGACTTGCACCCTTGATGTGCACCTCAAACATTCCACAGTTTTATACAATCCGCAAACAGCCAAGTTAGCTAACACTTGCTCAAAAGTCATAGGAGGGTTCTTGAGCATTTTTACTTGATTTTCAAATGCCTTTCTTATTTCTTGTGCGTTTTCTTGCCAAAGTCGCACCATAAAATCGTCAGGATTTAGGGCTGTGATATGCCACTTGTCAAGCTCTGCCTGCGGAAAATCTTTGAGGTTAAATGTCAAAATACAAGTAGCTTCTGCTTTGATGGCAGTCGCCAAAACGTGTCTATCGTCTTTATCGGGCAAGTTGATGGTGGGAATAAGGGCTTCAAAATCTGTTACTTCTGCATCAGGAAACGCATTTTGCATCGCTTGAGTGGTTTTCTGTAAATTTTCTACAGTCAAATCCAGCCTGTTGGCAAGTAAATTTCTTAACCACTCGTCCTGAATGATGGCAGACCATTTAGGTACATAAAGTCCAATATGGGCAACGTGCAAAAGGAAATCTCGCAAAGGTGCAGGATACAGCACACAAGCATCAAGCACTACTATTTGAGCCATTATATTGTGTATCCTAGATTAAGTTTTTGGGCTTCTTCCGCTAAGATAGCCAAATCTTTTTCTCGATTCACTTGCATGGTACTTTTGTAAGCAAGTACATCAGACAGCATCATTCTTCTGTGTGTGCCTACTTTTTGATGTGGAATTTCACCTTTGTCTATGAGTTTTACGATGTAGGGGCGAGAAACGTGCAATAGGTTGGCTACTTCTTGAGTAGTAAGCATAGCTTCTTCAGTCGGCAAAACTATCACAGACTTACCTGCTGCGATAACTTCAAGAATTTCTTTCAGTAATTCAAGCGCAAGGCTAGGAAGTAATAAATTTTCAATCTGTACAGAGGCATTATTTTCAGGATTTTGCACCATTTTTTGTTGCAATTCTGCCAAAATTTTGGCGGAGTGCAAAGCTGTTTTTTGGTCTTCTTGGGTAATTTTTAACGAGTTATTCATTTCAACGATATTGATTTGCCTTGTAAACGAAATAAACGAAACAATGTTATATATTCATTAGAAAGCAAAACCTGTCGTGCTGACTCAACAGATTAAAAATCCCCCCTCTGGCTGCAGCGTCTTGACCCACAACAGCAAACTGTTTTGAGCATCTCGCTCAAAACAAACTTTATGAATTATTTGAACTAAAATATAAAATAAAATTCTGAAATAACCCCTCATCAATATCCAAAACCACGACTATATGATGCAAAAACCTTTGGTCGGAGGGAGACCCGTCGGACCAGTTTGCTAATGTGGGTTACGCTTAATACCATAGCCTAAGACCAGACGGGGGATACAAACAAGGCATAGAGTTTACTCAAATTGAAAATCTACTGCTCTGTAGTCGGAATTGTAAATTTTGATTGGCTTGGTTTCTACGGAATAACAAGATAAATCATAGTCAGTTATTTTTTGAACCTTGTTAGGCTCTTGCGTCCCTGTCATTCCGTAGGAATCTGTTATACAGCGTAGCCTAGTACACGTCTTCGGATTCCTACGGAATGACAAGATACTCCCCCTCTGGTCTCAGCGTCTTGACCCACAACAGCAAACTGTTTTGAGCATCTCGCTCAAAACAAACTTTATGAATTATTTGAACTAAAATATAAAATAAAATTCTGAAATAACCCCTCATCAATATCCAAAACCACGACTATATGATGCAAAAACCTTTGGTCGGAGGGAGACCCGTCCGACCAGTTTCTGTTGTGGATTACGCTTAATACCATAGCCTAAGACCAGACGGGGTTTGCACTTTTAATAAAGCTATGAGAAACAATACTAAAAATTTTAACCTCGATGGGTGAAAATTTGATAGCTTTGTTTGCAAAACTTGATATAATTCTCTATGTTCGCTTGATGTTTTTACGTCAAAATTAGCCATATTCATTGTCTATTTGTGGTTATTTATTCAATGATATGGCTTTTTTTAAATACTCAAATTTTTTGTCATAGACTCAGCATTAAATTATAAAGATTATGAAATATCAAAACCGTATTACCATAGACCCTGAAATTTGTCATGGAAAGCCTTGTATTAGAGGAATGCGCTTCCCTGTAGAGGTTGTTTTAGACCTTTTGGGTAGCGAGATGAGCATAGACGAAATACTAGAAGACCATCCCGAACTTGAGCGAGAAGATATTTTAGCAAGTTTGGCTTTTGCAAAGCAAAGTATTTCGGGAGTGAGCAAAAAAGTATCTGTATGAAAATTATTTGTGATGTGCATATTTCTTTCAAAGTTGTTAACTTTCTAAATCAGAAAGGTTTTGAGGCAGTTCATGTCAATTATATTTTAGAAGGTGATATTACCAAAGACCAAAAAATTGCTAATTATGCAGATGAAAATGACTTTGCTGTTTTGACCAAAGACATTGATTTTCAACATAGCCATTTTATCAAATCAAGCCCAAAGAGATTAATCAAAATAAACTTAGGGAATATTAGCACAAAAACACTCATAGAGATATTGGAAAGTCAAGCAGAAACCATTAGAGAGGTTTTTGTAAAACCACAGTTTTTGATAGAAATAAACAAAGATTTTATCAGAATTATAGACCCAGAAAAAGACTAAAAATATGACTCAAAACATATAACTCTCAGTCTGGTCTAAGGGGCTTGACCCACAACCGCAAACTGTTTTGAGCGTCTCGCTCAAAACAAACTTTACGAATTATTTGAACTAAAATATAAAATAAAATGCTGAAATAACCCCTAATCAATATCTAAAACCACCACTTCATGATGCAAAAACCTTTGGTCGGAGGGAGACCCGTCCGACCAATTTCTGTTGTGGGTTACGCTTAATACCATAGCCTAAGACCAGACGGGGTTTGGAAATGTTGGTTGACTGGGTAAAATTGATTTAGTTTTTTACTCAGGAAACTGTACAATTCGCAACAATTCATATAAATCAAACGCTTTGTCTTCTATGTCTTGGTATGCTTTTGTGAGTTCATGGTATTTTTCTTCCCATTCACTGGTGAGTATTTTTCTAATCACATCATCACACCAAACCTCAAAGTCTGGAGAAATCCAACGGGCAAATTTCACAGCAAGGTATGGATGCAGGAAAGTCCCCTGTTCTTGTGGGTTACCTCCTTGTTTGGTATAAATCACCTCTGATTTTTCCGTGCTGTAAAATTTACAGAACGCTTTTAGGTATTCTTTAAAAGCCTTTGACCTTGCAAAATTCTCAAAATTTTCCTTTCCAAACACTTTGGCAGTAGCTGTAGCATTAATCCATCCATCTGCTGTAAAAATAATTTTTTTTCTAAAAAGTTCTTGACTTGGATTGTTTTCATTATTCTATTATTTTTAGTATATAGTACAAAGGTATGTTCTAATTACATAGGTAGCAAATTTTTTATATATATTTGCTACATAAAAGTATTTAAAACATGAAAATAGAAATAGATAAGTTACTGAGAGTAAACAGTGTAGTAAAAGAGAAAGACTTAACGGCTAAGTATGTATATACACTGATTGAGAAAGGGATTTTAGATGGTATCAAAATAGATGGCATGCAGTTTATCATCAATAATGAGAAATACCAAGAATATGTGAAAAAAGGTAAAAAACAAAGTGCGTAGGAAAACTCACCCCGCAACTGCTTTGAGCGTCTCGCTCAGAACAAACTTTACGAATTACTTGCACTCAAATATAAAATAAAATGCTGAAATAACCCCTCATCAATATCCAAAACCACGACTATATGATGCAAAAACCTTTGGTCGGAGGGAGACCCGTCCGACCAGTTTCTGTTGTGGATTACGCTTAATACCATAGCCTAAGACCAGACGGGGGGCAAGCCTCATAATTAATCGTTAAAACAGCTAGATTTATAACAGTCTGAAAATCAATGAACTAAATCTAGCTGTATAGTATTTGCAATCTGGGCTACTGAGCATAAGATTTTTAATCTTTCCCTACCTAGTCGGAATTTACACCCTCAACTTCATCACATAAGATTTCCCAATCTAACAGAGCGTTAGCTCTTTATTTCCAAACTCTACCCTTGTTTTTAATTCATTTAGTTCAAAATATTCTATTTTGCCTTCTCTTCGGAGTTGTTGTACCAGAATACTTTGGTGAATCTTGTATTCACTGCTCAGTGATGCAATCACTTTTTCGTCAAAGTGGCTCATATTACTTAGTTTGGTTCTGACTTTATCAGGTACTAAGGTGCGAGCAGCAAAATCGTCAGCTTCTTGTTCCTTCTCAGTATCAGGGTAAATCTCTGAGAGACCCTCAAGGAAAATATCTTTTTTCCCGTGAAGAAGAACATGCGCTAATTCGTGGTAAAATGTAAACCAAAAAGAGTTGTAATCCTTGTTTCTATCTGTAATCTGTATGAGAGGGTTAGCGTTGCCTTTGATCCATCTTGTAGCACCATAAATCGGAGCTTTTTCTATCATCTGCATATATACCAAGGCAATGCCTAATTCTGCACAAATATCTCTGAGTTGTATCAGCCAATCAATGGGCTCTTCATAGCATAGTTTTTTGATTTTATCTAGGTTGTTTCTGACCTCTTTCACACCTTTGAAGGGTGCTAAGGGTAGTTTTTCCGCCTTGATTTCACCCAAACACAACCATACAGAAATAGCCTCGGGGTGCTTAGTATGGCGAAGTTCTATCTTAAAAGCCAATGAGTTATTTTTGTAAATATTGCTCCAATCGTCTGGAGAGGCTACCCTAAAAAACTTCAACAGAGCCTGTACCATCTCTCCCTTGTCGTTATTGTCTGATGGAAGTATGCCACATTCTTTGAGAACTTTTAATGGAAATTTTGATAACCAATCCTCATTCTTAATTGCACTTTCCATTTTTTCTATCTCGAGCAATTCATCTCTATACACTCGTTCTAGGTTTGTCCAGAATGTAGCTGGCACACCTAGTACATATTCTAATTTTATGGCTGTATCGGCTGTCAAGGGTGCTTTTCCTTTAATCAGTTCGTTTAATTTTTCTTTTGACCTACCCATTCTTTCTGCCAGTTCTGCTTGCGACATTTTTAAATCATCTATTATTTCTTGAATGGTATCGCCAGGGCAGGATAAAAGTTCTTTCTTTGCGTTTAGGTTATCTATGTGGCTCATTTGCTTAGTTTTTAATGCTTAATGTGGGTCTTCAACAGAAGTTATTTTGATGTTGAACACACTCTTTAAATCAACACTATCATCTTCTAATTTTGGTATGGGTTCTTCATTGATTTCGAAACATATTCTCCAATTTTCTTGAATATCTATTGACCAAGTTCCTTGTCTATTTCCTATGTACTGATGAAGTCTTAGAGGAGGAATCTTAGAAATAATGTATAAGTTATCAGCACTTGTAAGCTCATTCATCCTTTGTTTTACCTTTTTAGCAATCTTTCCAAAAGCCTTCATCATTTCAGTATCATTAGTTAATTGCTTCTTTAGCTTATTATTTTTATACGTTATTTCCATTGCAAAGTTAATAAACTATTTACTTAAAAAGTTAATGATTTTTAGAAAAATTAAAAATATATTGTAAGGATACACAAAAATATTCCTTGGTTTATGTCTCACGAACCAAAACCTACCCCAAAGCGTGTCCCACGAACCACGGCATTTACAATTTGGGTTACAGAGTACAAGCTTTCCAATCCCACCCCACCACACAAGCCAACAGCTTGCACGGTGGGATTTTGAAGGAAAGGAAAAGAAATTTAAAATATGTTATTTAAGAACCGCAGGCTTCGCAGTCGGGGTCATCTAGGTTGCAGGCTTGCCCTGTGTTATTTTGGTCATCTAGGCTGAGGTTGCCTGTTTGGGCTACCATGCTTGCGATTTGCGATTTTTCAACAGTAGCCAGTACTTCTTCTTCAGCTTTGGCTTCTTTCACTACTTGCTCCACTTGCTTTTCTACCGTAAACTTGATGGCATCTACGGCGGCTTTGGTGCGGAGGTAGTACATACCCGTTTTGAGTCCTTTTTTCCACCCGTAGAAGTGCATAGAAGAAAGCTTAGAGAACGTAGGGTCTTGCACGTGTAGGTTGAGGCTTTGGCTTTGGCAGATAAAAGCCCCACGGTCGGCAGCCATGTCTATCACTGATTTTTGCTTAATTTCCCAAGTTGTTTTGTAGATGTCCTTGAGGTTTTGGGGTATTTCAGGGATTGACTGCACCGAGCCATTGGCAGCAATGAGTTTGTTCTTCATCTTGTCGTCCCAGAGTCCAAGTTTCACGAGGTCTTTGAGGAGGTGTCGGTTTACTACTGCAAACTCACCCGAAAGCACACGGCGCATATAAATATTAGAAGTGTAAGGCTCAAAGCACTCATTATTGCCCAGAATCTGCGAGGTAGAGGCAGTAGGCATAGGAGCCAGCAAGAGCGAGTTGCGCACGCCGTGTTGCAAGATTTGGCTACGCAAAGCCTCCCAGTCCCAGCGACCAGAGTTGGGTTTTACGCCCCACATATCAAACTGAAATATCCCCTGCGAGATGGGCGAGCCTTCGTAGCTTTGGTAAGTGCCGTGTTTTTGGGCAAGTTCCATAGAAGCAGTCAGGGCAGCGTAATAGATGGTCTCAAAAATGTCTTTGTTCAATCCACGTGCTTCTTCCGACTCAAAGGGCATTCTGAGCATAATAAAAGCATCAGCCAAGCCTTGTACGCCTATACCTATGGGGCGGTGCCGCATGTTAGAGTTGCGTGCCTCAGGGATAGGGTAGTAGTTGAGGTCAATGATTTTATTGAGGTTGTAGGTTACGGTTTTGGTAACTTCAAAGAGATTTTCGTGGTCAAAGCGTCCATCTATCACAAATTTAGGAAGCGCAATAGAAGCCAAGTTACACACAGCCGTTTCGTCGGGGGCGGTGTATTCTAGAATTTCAGTGTTTTTCGTGATAATTCCATTGACTGTCCAAGAGTGTTCTTCGGAATCAACTACCAAACAATAAGCATCTTCATTAGGCAAAATTTCAAGCCCTTCAAAGGTAGCATATAGTTTTTGTGAATAGCCGTCTTTTTGAATATTATCCAAAAAAGTCTTATTATTTCTATAAAAACCAATTTTAGTAACTTCTTGTACTATGCGTGAAGCTTGTATTGAGGTAGTGAGCAAACGATACAATGATTTGCAATTATATTCCTTGGTAGAACCTTTTCCATCAGGCAAGTGTCTTAGTTCATCATCTCTCATCTTGTTGATGAAAGTTTTAACACCGAAATTAGCCCATAAAATCTGGATGTCTTCTAATAAATTTAAGTGAATCGATGCAATTGAGGTAGTTGTGATTTCTCCTGCTTGCACAGTAGCGTCAGCAAGATATAATCCTTCGAGGTATCTAGCAACCGTTTGACGATTTCCTTTCCAGACAAACTCAGGTACTTGATGTTTGGTTTCTTTTGTAAATCCTAACGAAGATAAAATAGCATATAGAATACTCGAACTCATGCGGTATTTGATAGAATTGTCCCTGTTATTGCACAAGGTGAATCTTGGCTTTTTAGAAGCTACATAGGTAGCCGCATGGGCATTGCCAGTCAAGTCATCATAATTGAACTTATCTTCGTACTTTTGGATTACTCTGTGAACAATTCCCTCAATGGTATTCATCTCTGCAAGTGCATTGTCCCAAATATCAATATGTACATTTCTCAATGCGAAAGTACCATCTCCAGAAATTAGTCCTGCTAAAAAAGCTTCATCTTCATATTCGCCTCTACCCCAAAGGCCTTCATATTTCTGTATAGCAATCTTGTCTCCTTTTTGAAGGTGTTGTGCTTCCTTCCATCCCTCGTCTTCTATCCAGACTTTGTGGTCTGGTGTAACCTTGTGTGAGTAACCCTCACGTGTGATAATCTTTACTATTGGAGCATCTGGTCTTGGCAAGTACATTTCAGATGCACTTTCTATTTTTTCTCTTCCGACTACCCTATTTTCTGTTCCTTCATCAAAAAGTTCTTTTATAGTTAACAACCCTTTATTTGTAGGAACTCTTTGATCACCTGTAATACAACACAAATTAGAACTCTGAATCGTACCCAAGTTTTTCTGGTTAGATTTTTCGTTGGCGGCATCTTTATAGAGGAGGTAGGGCGTACCTGTTTCTATCTGAGATTCTAAGATTTTGAACCAGAGGTCTTGAGCCTTGACCACTTTGCGGGGTTTTCCTTCACGCTCATATTTTTCGTAGAGTGCTTCAAACTCTTTGCCGTAGGTGGTGTATAAGCCTGGGGCTTCGTGTGGGCAGAAAAGCGACCAAGTGTCGTCAGCTTCTACACGCTTCATAAACAAATCAGGAATCCAGAGGGCATAGAATAAATCTCTTGCACGGGCTTCTTCTTTGCCGTGGTTTTTCTTCAGGTCTAAGAAATCAAACACGTCGGCGTGCCAAGGCTCGAGATAAATCGCAAAAGCTCCTTTGCGTTTGCCGCCGCCTTGGTCTATGTAGCGGGCAGTATCGTTGAAGACACGTAGCATCGGGATAATGCCATTGCTGTAGCCGTTAGTGCCTTTGATGTAAGAACCTGTAGCCCTGATGCCGTGGATAGATAGCCCAATACCTCCAGCAGATTGCGAGATTTTGGCGCAGTCTTTCAGGGTATCATAGATTCCATCAATAGAATCTTCTTTCATGGTGAGCAAGAAACAGCTACTCATTTGGGGCTTGGGCGTACCAGCATTGAAGAGGGTAGGCGTAGCGTGCGTAAACCACTTCTCCGACATAAGGTTGTAGGTATGGATTGCCGCTTCTATGTCCTCGCCGTGTATGCCCACTGCCACGCGCATAATCATGTGCTGTGGGCGTTCTACCACTTGGTTGTCCATACGCAAGAGGTACGAACGCTCCAAGGTTTTAAAGCCAAAGTAGTCATAGTTAAAATCTCTATCATAGATAATGGCAGAGTTCAGTTCGTTGGCATATTTCTTTACTACTTGGTAGGTTTCCTCTGAAATCAGCCCTGCATTTTCGCCCGTTTTGGGGTCCACGTATTCATACAGTCTTTTGATGGTACGTGAAAAAGATTTCAAGGTATTTTTTTGCAGGTTAGATATGGCAATACGTGCTGCAAGGATAGCATAGTCGGGGTGTACTGTGGCAAGCGTAGCACAAATCTCGGCGGCGAGGTTGTCTAGTTCTACGGTAGTTACCCCATCATAGATGCCATTAATCACCTTCATAGAGATTTGTATGGGCTCTACATAGTCTTGGTTCAGGCTGTAGCACAGTTTCTCGATGCGTGCTGTTATTTTGTCAAACTTAACGGGTTCTCGCCGTCCATCTCTTTTGATTACTTCCATGTATGTCTAGTATTATGTGGATAAAAAATAAAGCTATTGACAAATATAATTCAAAAATTAAGCATTTCATTGCATAAAACTGGAGAATTATTTGGATAAATTGCTAAATATTTGATAATCAGGAAGTAGCCTTTTGAAAAAAAAATTTTTTTTGAGCGGGAACTTTTGCTGGAATTTTGTAAAAATACAAGCAAAGTAGGGGAGCAAGCCAATGCGGCAAGTTGCTGGTAAAGAGGCAGATGAAGGTAAGGTGTTCATCATCTCACAACTTGAAGGGTTAATTAAATAAAATAATGAGGTATCCGAAAACCAATAGGAATACCAAGATATAAGCTGCCAACAAAATCAGTGTAGCTAAGTTAAAAGCCTCTGCCAAGTCTGTCAAAGTTCTTCCCTTGAAATCAAGCATGGATCTATCGGTCAAAAAAAGTTCTTCTTCTATTTCTCTTGTCCATTTTTTAGAGAAAATGGTAAAAACTATGCCTATCAATGCACCTATCAGTAGCAAGCCAAGTATTGAGAAAACCAGTGTCCAAGTGGCTTTTCTCTTGAGTGCGCGGTCATCTGTTTTTTTTCTAGTTTTTTACTTTGCTCTTTTGTGGGCAATTTTCTGGATTTTTTTATTGATGATTTTGAAGGCAAGGTGGTATTTCCAAGACTTAATTTTTGGGCTAGGTGTAGTGAGTGCTGTACCAGACATAGAAAATGAAGCCGCAGCACTGTTTGAAAAAGCCAAACTCTGCATACAAAACAAATAAATGATGACCAAGATTGAATGTTTCATGTGTATTTTGAGGATAATTCAAAATAACTAACATCTACTTATCGCCAAAAGTTAGTTGGATTAATTTATGAAGATTTTATAGCATATTTGAAGGAAACACGTATCTTTATACTGAATTTGCCCAAGCAATATGAAATGAAGTGAGGATTTTGAAGGTAAGGCAAACAAAATTCATAAAATTGAATTATGTTTGTAGAGTAAAATTTGTTTCAATAATTATACCACCTCATTTGTTTTGTGCTTTTTTATCAAAAAAACGTGTAATTTTGGATTCAGTAAATCTCTTTTGACAACATGCAAAAACTCGGATTAAATCAAGTACTTCAACAGAAATTATCTCCGCAGCAGATTCAGTTCATCAAGCTGCTTCAAATCCCTACTGCCGAACTGCACAGCCGTATAGAAGAAGAATTGGAAAGCAATCCTGCACTCGACGAAGGACGCGAAAAGGAAGAAGAGACAGAGGGCGATGATTATGATGAACTAGATGACCCCAACAATGATGACGACCTAAGCATAGATGACTACCTACAAGATGAAGACATCAGCGGCTACAAAATGCAAGGTGATGGCAATACGAAGGAAGACGAAAAAGAAATGCCACTGCCCATGACTGCCACCCTTACTGACTCGCTCATGTCGCAGTTAGGGTTTTTAGGATTAAATGAGCATAAATCCGAGATTGCTAAACACCTGATAGGCAGTATAGATAGTGACGGCTACGTCAGGCGTGCTACCGAAGCCATTGTAAATGATTTGGCTTTCTCAAGAAATATCAATACCAATGCCGCCGAAGTAGAGGAGCTTCTGGCAAAAATCCAACTCTTTGACCCCCCAGGCATAGGTGCGCGCAACCTGCGCGAATGTCTGCTCATTCAGCTAAGACGAAAGACAGACCAAAACCCCGACAATAAACTGGCTATCAAGCTCTTAGAAAATGGCTTTGAAGAATTTACAAAAAAACACTACGACAAAATCCAAAAAAAACTAGGCATAGATGAAGAAAAGCTCAAAGATATTGTAAGTATTATCACAAAGCTCAACCCCAAACCTGGCGACTCTATGACGGATTTTGTCAAAAATCAATACATTATCCCTGATTTTATACTCAAAAACAACAATAACAAACTCGAACTCTCACTCAATTCGCGCAATGCCCCCGAACTCAAAATCAGCCCTGCCTATGCTGATATGCTTGATGCCTACAGCAAAAGCGACAAAAAAGACAAACATACCCGCGAAACCATTACTTTTGTAAAACAAAAACTAGACGCAGCCAAGTGGTTCATTGATGCCATCAAGCAAAGGCAACAAACCCTCTTGCGCACCATGAACGCCATCATAGAATACCAGTACGAGTTCTTTCTGGAAGGTGATGAAAGCAAATTCAAACCCATGATTCTGAAAGACATTGCCGACAAAATTGGCATGGATATTTCTACTATCTCACGAGTGGCAAACAGCAAATCTATTCAGACAGAGTTTGGGATTTTCCCGCTTAAGTATTTCTTCTCTGAGGGCATCTCTACCGAATCGGGCGAAGATGTCAGTAGCCGAGAAGTAAAACACGTGCTCAAAGAAATGGTGGACAACGAAGACAAGCGTAAACCACTCTCTGATGACAAACTAGAAAAAATGCTCAAAGCCAAAGATTACCGCATTGCACGCCGCACCGTAGCAAAATACCGCGAGCAGCTTGGTATCCCTGTGGCACGCTTACGTAAAGAACTTTAAGTTGGAAAACAGAACTACTTTTTCGGTGCTGAAGCAATCCAAAACTTTCGCTTGGTACATTGCCCAAGGCACTTCTTATATCTTGCATCCGCTGGTGCTGCCTTCTTGGGCTTTTGGGCTGTTGGTTTATTTTATGCCTTTGCGCATTTTGCGTGTACCCGAAGAGTATCGCCTACAGCTTTGGCTGTTTTTGTTTATTCTCACTTGCCTGATGCCCTTGTTGCTTGTACTTATATTTTACAGTGCGGGTGTGTTCAAAAGCCTTACCATGCACGAACAGCAAGAAAGGCTTTTCCCATTTTTGCTGATTACCGTTTTTTACTTGGGTGTTACTTATGTGCTAGGCTACAGCGAAGGTTTTGGCAAGTTGCCAGCCCTTTCTATCATTATTGGTGGCATAGCACTGTCCATTGCTTTAGTTACGGGTATTACTTATTTTTGGAAAATTAGCGCACACAGCACTGGCATGGCTGGCGTACTGGCAGTGCTGATGGCAATTTATATCAAGCATACCGAAAAAATACTCTTTCTGCCTATCTTGACCTCCTTTGTGCTGCTCGGGTTGCTCATGAGCGCACGGCTGTACCTCAGCGCACACACCCCCGCCCAAGTCTGGGCAGGTGCTTGTCTGGGCTGGTTTGTCAATTTTAGTGTGGTGTTCTTTCTTTTGTAATAAGGAGTTAGACTGCCCACTCGCCTTAGGAAAGTGTAAAATATGAGCTGTGGAATGTGATTTTTTAATATCCTCATTATCAAAAACTTAACAAGTAAAAGTGTCAAAATTATTTTTTACGTTTTACTTAGAAAACAAACCCACGCGTATTTTCTTGCAAACTTCACCGCAAAAGACTATCTTTAAAAGCTGTTTAAAATACGACCATTCAATTGAGCAAAAATGACCGAACAAGCATTAAACGACTTTGTCGCCTACTGCCAGAAATACATCAAAGGTGATGAAAAAGGCGAAGCACAGATTTTTCTTGACCGCCTTTTTATGGCTATGGGCTACCCCGAAGGTGTCAAAGGGGCTGGAGCTGCCCTCGAGGAACGCATCAAAACCAACATACAAGGCAAACGCAACACTCGCTTTGCCGATTTGGTCTGGAAGCCCCGTGTATTAATAGAAATGAAGAAAAGAGGCGAAAACCTCACCGTACATTATCAACAGGCTTTTCAGTATTGGTTAGACTTAGTGCCCGACCGACCGCAGTTTGTCATACTTTGTAATTTTGATGAATTTTGGATTTATGACTTCAATAGGCAGGTCTATGAGCCACTAGACAAGATAAAACTCACAGAACTGCCCCAAAAAAGAGCTTCTTTTTCCTTCCTCTTTCCTAAGTTTTCGCAGCCTGTCTTCAAAACAGGAGAAGACATCACCAAAGACATTGCCCAGAAGATTGCTTTTGTTTTTAAATCGCTGACAGATAGAAGAATTGACCGACTAGATGCCCTCCGCTATTGCTTGCAGTGCATCGTTACGATGTTTGCCGAAGATGTAGGGCTACTGCCCAACCAACTTTTTACACGCTTGCTCCAAGATTGCATAGACCGCAAAGAAAGTAGCTATGACCTCATAGGGGGGCTTTTCCAAGAGATGAACCGACAAGGCATTGCCCCCGCAGGTCGCTACGAAGGGGTAGATTATTTCAATGGGGGGCTTTTTGAAAAAATTATCCCCATAGAACTGAGCCATTATGAGATAGAAATGCTTTTTGATGCCTCTAAGCGCAACTGGTTCAGGGTCAATCCTGCCATTTTTGGCACTATCTTTCAGACTGCCCTCGAGAAAGGTGAAAGACACATACTCGGGGCGCACTACACGGCTGAGATTGACATCAAAAAAATTGTGCTGCCTTGCATTGTGCAGCCCTGGCAAGCACAAATAGACCAAGCCCAAACCCTCGATGAGCATCTTGCCTTGCTCACCGCCCTGAGCCAATATACTGTACTAGACCCCTCTTGTGGCAGTGGAAACTTCCTCTTTGTGGCTTTCAAAGAAATGAAACTCCTCGAGG
>CAYZQI010000126.1:0-14346 GCA_964480455.1 uncultured Cytophagaceae bacterium | reverse complement strand
AATGAAAAACAAAACTATAACTTTTTTGTGCAATTTATTTAAGTTTCTTTACTAAACTTTCCTGACACAAAATAAATTACCCAACTTAATTGATGAATAATGACTTATCAAAATTTGATGTATGATCAGGCAAATGGTATTGCCAAAATCACTTTCAACCGCCCCGATAAAATGAATGCACTTAGCCCTGCGCTAGTGCAAGAACTCAAAGAAGCCACTAAGCAAGTAGCCGCAGACAGTAGCGTAAAGGTACTCATTGTTACAGGAGCTGGCAGGGCTTGGTCGGCAGGCGTAGATTTGCAGGCACTCAATGAATCTATCCAAGGAGGGCAGTTTTCGGCTGACCAAATCTTGATTGATGGCAATGAATTTATCCATACCTTACAGACCATGCCGCAAGTAACTATCGCAATGGTGAATGGCTTTTGCTACACGGGAGCCACAGAGTTTATGTTGGCTTTTGACCTTGTCTATGCCGCCGAAGATGCCAAAATAGGCGATACACATAGCAAATGGGGCATTGCGCCCAAATGGGGAATGACACAGCGGCTACCGCAGATGGTAGGTATTCTGAAAGCTAGAGAACTTTCTTTTACAGCACAGCCCGTAACGGGCAAAGAGGCAGAACGCATTGGCTTGGTGAATCGTGCAGTGCCTTTGGCTGAATTAGAGACTACCGTCAATGAAGTAGCTACCCACATACTAGGCAATAGTGCGCAAGCCATTGCAGCTATGAAAAGCCTCTACTACCAAGGTATGCACACTACGCTCAAAGAAGGGCTTGATATAGAATACAAAGCACAGTTTGAAATCAATGACCGAGAGGAGTTTTTGAGAAATTTTCAAGAAAATAAGAAAAAATAAGCGTAATTTTAAAGCCCAATGCTCAGATAATTGGGCTTTGATTGAAAAACAGATGAAGGACAAAATTAGCGAAAATAAAAAATACCCTCTCATTTTTAATTGCAATTCGTTGATAATGAACATACTAAAAATTCATAATTTCTGAAACTACCTCAATGCTCTATCATTTTACAGACTATGAAGATACCCTTGCTATGCTAAGGCAAGTGCAAGTGCAATCTTCTTTAGTTTTACGCTATACAGAAGCAACACAACTTTGGGAGGCTTATCAGGCAGAGAATCGTGTATTTACAGTACGTCTGCCTTTGCTTTTTCCAATCTGCAAAGCAGGCGAAAATCTTTCAGATTATCTCTTGGGCATACCTGAGTTAGCCCCTGATTATCTTATTGTGCTTATCCAAGCAGGCAATGCCGCACTAGGGCATTATGAAACAGATACGCTGCTCAACCACAAAGTAATCCGAAAATATATGGTACGTGCCAAGCAGGGCAAGGCACAAATCAATCACTTAAAAACCAAGGGCAAATCCAGGGCAGGCTCGCGCATACGCCTTGCCCAGACTGATGAGTTTTTTGATGAAATAGTGGAAAAATTGCTTGATTGGGAAGTAGAAAGCGTAAATCTAATCTTTTATTCAGCAGCCATACATTGGTGGAACGCCCTCTTTGATGCTGCCGAACTTCCCCCTTTTGAAAAAGATGACGAAAGGCTACGGAAAATCCCGTTAGATGTCAATACGCCCAATTTTGAAGAACTCCATCGCACACAGCAATTTATAAGGCAGGCACATTGGCAGTATGAAGAAACTTGGGAGAATGAGCTATTTCCGATTTAAACTTTATTCTTGAAAAATCACTAGATTATTTGTTAATTTTAGTATATTTACAAGTACTAATTTGCGAAGACTCGTTTATTGTAAGATAAAAATAAAGGCTGGCTAGATTTCACCCCTGCTTTTACCCAATAAAATAAAATACACGTCCTATGAAGACAGTAACCTCTTATCTATTTAGCTTTTTGTTGATTGTACTTTCATATACACTCATCACGGCCCAAGAAAATGAACCTGATGAAAAAGAAGAATTGGCAAACGAAGTAATCACCAAGTACATACAAGCTCTTGGTGGAAAAGAAAATCTACTCACAATCAACTCACTCACCATAGAGGGCAATAGCGAAGGTGGAGACTTTGGAATGGAGATGCCGCTACGTATGCACGTCAAAAATCCAGGAAAAAACAAAATGGAATTTGCCATCATGAACCAAAAAATGGTGCGTGCTACCGATGGCGAAATCGCCTGGGCAGTCAATCCTTTTGTGGGAAAAGGCGAGGCAAGGCAAATTCCTCAGTTTGAGAGTGACAAACGCAATAATGTACTTTATACATTTGGAAAAAACCTCATTGACTACAAAGAAAGAGGCTACAAGGCTGAATACCTAGGCAAAATCAGCTACAGGGGTAAGCAAGTGCACCATCTCAGGCTGAGTGCAGAACTCTCAGAAGACGAATATTATATTGATGCCCACACTTACTACCTCCTGATGGCAAAAGTAGATTATAGTAAAAACTTTTATGACAACTACAAAAAAGTGGGTGATGTACTGTTTCCACACTCCATAGAAACCGAAAAAGATAATTTTCATATCAAAGTAGAAAAAGTGATTCTCAACGATACCATTGATGATACCGAATTTATGATGCCCTTCACACGCTTCAATACAGAAGAACATATTTTGCTCAATCGGCACATAGAAGATGAAACCTTTGAGATTTCTCAGGAGGAAAACCTAGACGCTACACAGCTTGCCCAGCAGTGCCTCAAAGCTATGGGCTATCCGCTTTATTTTAAGTCTGCTAAATCTGTAAAGGTGCAAGGAAAAATCACCACAGGCAGTATAGAAGTACCCTTCAAGATGTATCAGCTCAAATCCGATAAAATAAGAATAGAAACTACCCTAATGGATAAGCAATTTATAAGGGCAAGCAACGGCAAAAAAGCCTGGGAAATAGACCCTTTTGAAGCAGGAAATGAACCCGTCAAAATTGATGTGTATGAGCTTCAAGAGCAATACGAAATGCTTGACTTTGGGCAAGACCTCGCCAGATTTCAGACCGAAGGCTGCAAGCTAGAATACCTCGGCGAGGCAAGCGTAAAAGGGAAATCTTGCTATGCACTAAAACTTAGCTTAGGTGATGCCTATGATGAAGAATGTATCTATTTTATAGAAAAAGCTACTTCTTTTCTGCGTCTAAAACATAAAAAAAGCTCAGGAGAACAGACTTTTTATGATGATTACCAACCACTTGAGGCACGACCTTCTAATTATGTGCCTCACCTCATAGAGCAAATTGCCCCTTACAAAGAGGCACATAGACTGATTGAATTTGAATCATTTATCTTTGATGAAAAACTTGATAAAAAAATTTTTGAGTGGCAAAAAAAGTAGTTATTTCATCTCTAACTCTTCGGTTTTTCTGCGGTTTCTTTTGCCTTTGCCCATGCGTATTTCGTAGTTGTCGGGCGTACCTGTGATGTTAATTTTCACAAAGAGCTCACGCCCATCTTTGCGTGCGCGCATAATTTCTTCTTCTATTTCTTGTTCTTCTTGATTTTTATTTTTCTTTTTCTTAAAGAGCATATTCCAAGTAGCTTGCTTGATGACCTTAAAGGGAACTTCAATGATGTAATCCATTTGGAGGTCAAGTGTCTTTTTACCTGAGATAAACATATAGCCTAGTGTAGTGGCTATTTCCATTCTAGGAATGGTGATTGTACCATTTTTTACATCAAATGTATTGCTAATCTCGGCAAACCGTACATTGCTCAGGTCTTTATCGCCTACATAGCTAGACATCATCTGGAAGGGGGCAAAATTCACCAAACTCCCATCTTTGATACTTGCTTCAATGTGTGCTTCGGTTTCTTTGAGGTCAGCCACCAAATCAGTATGCAGACGCACCTTAGAGGTAACTTTGGCAGTCAGCCTACCGTGTATGTTGTCTTTGAGGAGGTAATCTTGCCCAAAATTATCAAATTTATAGAAAATCTGGTCTATGTCTATGTCTTTGGTATCTATGGTACTAGAAAAATAGATTTTCTTAGGGTCAGAGCCATTAAAATAGCCTTTGATTTGGGTATGCCCACCTGCTGCTTCGAAATCAAGGTCATCTATGTAAAAGTAATGGTTGGTTTTGGTTCTAAATTTCCCCTTAAAGTTTTGTAAGAAAGTTTTTTTAAACCGAATATTTCCTACTTGTACGTCAAGTGTTGTTTCTGGAAAAGGTACTTCAAAAATATTAAAGCCAGCGTCATGGTCTATGGGTTGTGTGGGTTGATCGTTGGGTGCTTTCCCTGCTTCTAAGTCGTAAGTAAGCAGTTCATCAAAATTAAGTGTATTGGCTTTGAGGATAATTTTTTCGGTTTTTTGCTTTCCCGTTTCATCAAAATAATTGCTTAGAATACCCTCTATTTTAAAGTCAGATTGTCCAAGTTTTCCTTCAAAATTTTTGATGGATAGTTGCCCTTCTCGGAGCTGAAAATCACCGTGAATTTCTCTAAATTTAAGCGGGTGTTGGCGTAGTTTACAATGCACGTCGGTCAGTTTGAGGTCAGTTTGTCGTAGCCAATTGCCATTGAGTATATCTTGGCTATTGGCTTTGAGCGTAGCGATGATTTCAAAATCTTCTAGGGTTTCGTGTTTGTATTCTTCTGGCAGGTAGTTTACTTGTTTGTAGGTGAGCAAATCATCAAACTTGAGGTATTTAGAGGTAAAATCAAAGTACAGTTCTACAGGCTTTGCCTCGTGCTCGGGCAATAGGGCATGGTAGTTTTTGAGATAGCCTGCTAGGTTCAAGTCGCTTTTGTCTATTACTCCAGAGAATTTTTTGACATTGATGCTGTCTTTGCCTATCAGCACATCAGCATAAAAGTCGTGGAAGTGATGTTTGTAGTTTTTGAGTTTGAAGAATAGCTCATCAATAAAAAACTCACCTTGGGGTATCCCGTCTGTTTGTTTGAGGTATTTACTATTGGTATCAAAATGGAAATTAAAGCGCAAATCAGTAATGACATCTTGGTAGCTTTTGGCAAGTGCAGGGTCATAACTTAGCAACTCAGCAAGGTCTATTTTTTTTGCTTTTCCTTCAAGTTTTGCCACGATATTGGCATCTTTTCCGTGCAGAAAAGTAGATAAGTTGGTAAGGCTGCCTTGAAGTGAAAAGTCAGATTTTTTGATTTGGGCATTAAAATATTTTATTAATAACTCGCCTGCCACAAAGTCTAGCTCGGCATTGATATTCTCAATGGGGTGCGGATAGCCTGCGGATTGGTAGCGCACATCTTTCAGGATTATACGGCTATCGCTTCCATCTTTGAGTTTGCCGAGTGTGCCTTCCACATCATTATAATCTAGGAGTTCGTCAATGGTCATATCTATCACCATTTTTCCTGAAAGCCCTTTGAGTGCCTCTAGCTCAAAAAGCTCATAGAGTGATTCTAGCTTTAAGTTAGAGTGTAAATCTACCGATACATGGGGGTCTATAAAATTTTTGATATGAAAACTACCTTTGAAAATGCTTTCTTCAGGCTTTCCGCTTAGCTTTTGCAAAAAAAGCTCTGAGGTCTCGAGATTTCGCTTTTTGCCATTGGTAAAATAACCCGCGAAGTTGAGGTCTTTGAGTGATTTGCTAGCGTTGGGATTGATAAAGTTGGCATTTTTGCAACCAAATTCAAGGTCTATTTTGGGTGAGTCGTCAATACTTGCCCCCACTATTTTACCCCTAAAATAAATATCACCTTCGTTTTTGTAGCTTTGGAGGCGTTCGTAGATATAATCTGGTGCAAAAGAAGTAATCAGTTTGAAGTCTGGTTTTCGTCCTTTCACTTCTATATCAAGATAGGCATTTTTTGCCCAATCTACGCTTCCCTTCATCTCAAACAGCCCGCCCTCTAGTTCAAATTTACTAGGTCTGATTTCCACGAAGTTTTTTTGCGTATTATAGTGTAAATCTGTGGAAATATGAAAGTGCTTTTTCTTGAAAAATTCTAGCCCGGGTACTTTCAAGTCTTGAATCTCAAAATTAGCTTCCAAGTGATTGTCTATAAAGTTATCAATGTACTGAAAGCCCGAGCTTGCTTTGGTAAAATGTATTAAGATATGTTGCTGCGTGGTTTCGTCATCTTTTTCTATGCTTACCTCATTAAGTGTAATTTCTTTCAAATCCAAGTGGAGTGGGTCGCCGTCAGTTTCTTCTTCTTCTAGTTGTTCTTTCATACTTTTGGCAAGCAGTAAGTTGATATTACCATTTTTATACCTAATAATGTGTAATTTACCTTTGCTGAGATACACTTTTTTGATGGTGTATTCTCCCTTAAAAATATCCCAAATATCAAAGCCCAAATAGACATCTTCAAACTCGTAAATAGGTGGGTGCGATTCATCTTCTGTATCATAAAATTTGAGTTCTTTGAGGTCAATAGAAATGTAGGGGAAATTTTTGAAAGGAGAAATATAGACCCCTCCCAATGTGGTATGCCCTACCATTGCCTTGTTAAGCCTATGCAGTACCATTTCTTTTACTAAATCTTGGTTACGGTAGAGTAGATAAGGTATGGCAGCAATCAAGCCTATCACTAACACAAAAAATATAAGTAAAGCCCTTAGAATATATTTTCTCTTGAATATTCTTTTCCAAATACTATTTTTCATTGATTCTCGTGTTATGATGCAATTTTTAAAATTGACTTCGCCAAAAAAGTATTGAAAATTTCAGACCAAAAAGGATCGGCGCGCTTCTATACAATAACTTTTTTCCATAAATGTTCAAAGCTTGGAGACGTTTTGTAGGCTTTAGTCTCACAAATTGAGTTATCCGACAATTTATGTGAAAATCTACAACGACAGACCTTCTGCACGTCCACATTGATGCTCTGAGTAGTATTCAGCTTATTTTATAAAACACCATCACAAAAACTGCCTAAGAACTTTTCTTATTTGAGCATACACGAAGCAAGCTAACCTATCAAAATAGATGAAGGCTTATTTATGGCAGAACTTATAGAAATTAATTAAGTTTTTTATAGCTTTGTAGATAGGTATGAGTCATACAATAAATGTACTGGTTTTTTAGCTTATGTCATTTATGGGCTTTTGCTAAGTATTTCAGTCATGTTTCGCCTACTTTTTATGTATAGTTATGAGTTACCTAGCCATCAAGTCATAGACAATTGATATTCAGCAATTTACTTAAAACAATCAATCACTTTATTTTTAACCCCTTACCTCACCGTGCAAACCTGTTTTTTGATAGCCTCTTTGTTATGTTTTGCTTTTGCTCCCTTACAAGCCCAAACTGTACACAAGTTTTACCAAAATGAAGCTCTTCTCAAAACTGCCGATACACTCAAGCCACACAAAAAACGCCTAAATGCCCTCATCATTGGTGGTTCGGCTATCTATGCCACTACTCTTACAGGGCTGTATTTTTTGTGGTATAAAGAAGGGCTAGAGCCTAAGTTTAGATTTTCTGACGATAACGCTGATTGGCTTCAAATGGATAAAGTAGGGCATTTTTACTCTGCTTTTCATTTTAGCCAAGCAAGTGGAGAGGCTTTTAAGTGGGCAGGGTTGGAAGAAAAAAAGGCGATGTTTTGGGGGGCAGTAGTGGGTACAGGCTTAATGCTTCCGATTGAGGTTTTTGATGGTTTTTCGGCAGCCTATGGTGCTTCTTGGGGCGATTTGCTTGCCAATACTGCGGGGGCAGGCTTGCTGTACGGGCAGTATTTGCTCTGGGACGAGGTCAGGATTCATCCAAAATTTTCTTTTCAACGCACTCACTTTGCCCCCCGCAGACCTGAGCTGCTAGGCAGTGCGCTGCACGAAGAAATTATTAAGGATTACAACGGGCAAACCTATTGGCTTTCTGTAGAAGTAGCAAAGTTTTTACCTGAAAGCCGCTACCCAAAGTGGCTCAACTGGGCAGCAGGCTATGGGATAGAAGGTATGACCTATGCTGACTTACAAGAAAACCACAATTTGGGAGGAAACACCGCTTACAGGCAATACTTTCTAAGCCCAGATTTCAACTTAATGGCCATTCCTGCCAAACGAAAGTTTTTTAAAGTGCTCCGCTTTCTTGCCAATATGATTAAACTACCTGCCCCAGCCCTAGAGTACAATGCACAGCAAGGTTTTAGGTTTCATTTTTTATATTTCTGAGCAAAGCATTATTATTTTTGTATTTTTGCAGAATATTTGAAGTATTGAGATAGTCTCTTTACAAAGGTTTCTCTTAGCTAATAGACACTAATAAAATTATCAACTAAACCATTAACTCAT
This sequence comes from uncultured Cytophagaceae bacterium, assembly GCA_964480455.1. Classification (GTDB taxonomy): domain Bacteria; phylum Bacteroidota; class Bacteroidia; order Cytophagales; family Microscillaceae; genus JAABSX01. The sequence goes on along the minus strand of CAYZQI010000126.1, from coordinate 6,143 downwards.
GAACATAGGCGATAAAGTACGCATGCTACACTCAAGCGAGCAGGGCGTAATCACAAAATTAATTGATGCTTTTCTTGTAGAAGTAGAAATAGAAGAAGGTTTCAACATTCCCGTCAAACGCTCTGAGGTAGTAGTAGTAGCCAGCGAAGAAGAAAAGCAGTTTGGCAAGTTTATACCATCAAAAAAGGAAACCCCTAGTAGCAGTGCTGCAAAAATAAAGAAAAGTGAACCCGTAGCAGCACAAAAGGGAATTTATGCGGCATTTGTGGCTACTAACGACCAGCAATATACGCTTTACCTTATCAATAATACTGATTTTATCTTGCCTTTTGTGCTAGGAAAAGAACAGGAAGACAAATACCTACCCCTCTTTGCAGGTAAGCTAGAAGCCAAAAGTCACCAAAGAGTCTATCAAGTCAATGTACTTGATATCACTGACTGGGGCGTTTTTGTATTTCAATGTCTATTTTTTGACCTTGTAAAGCATCAAAATCTGCCTCCCTTCTTGAAGCGTATGCGTTTTCGCCCAAATACTTTTTTTAAAACAAAACAAAAAGCACCTATCATAGGCAAAGATGCCTTTGTGTTTCAGCTAGACCAAGGGGCAAACCAATACGCCACTCAGAAAGAAGACAAGCCAACCGTAGAGCAGATTGACCCACAAAAACTCAAAGAAAAAATGTTTGAAAACTATGAAAAAAACACCACCACAGAGCCAAAAGTAATCATCAAAGCACCCAAAATAGAAGTGGACTTGCACATAGAAGAAATCACAAAAGACTATGCTACCCTGAACAGTGGGGAAATACTAGAAATCCAACTCAGAACTTTTGAGCAAAGCCTAGAAAGTGCTATCGTGGGAGGACTTCGCGAAATGATTTTTATACACGGCGTAGGCAATGGAAAGCTACGCACAGAAATACACCGCCGCCTAAGTGGACATCAGGACATTGCGTTTTTTAAAGACGCGCAAAAAGAAAGATTTGGCTACGGAGCTACCCTCGTCCGATTCAAGTAAGCATAAAAAATACATAATAGTATGGTATGGGCTAGTAAGTACCTGAAACTAATGATTTGATAACCTGACAGGTTTAATATGCTGATTATCAGATTTTGTAAAAAAACCTGTCAGGTTTTAATAAAACTAATTTTGGGGAGCATTATAGGGTTTGTCATATCATTGCACAATTTTTACAAAGATTGTGCAATATTTTTTTGATTGATACATCAAAAATGTATTTTTGAGAAACTAACTTGCAGAAAATACAAAGAAAACATGCTAAAAATAACAAGCAAACTCGCCAACCAAAAAGACAGCCTTCCACAAGTCTTTGAAGTAGTACAACAACAAGACGATATATTACTCAATGGAGTAGCGCAATCTTGGGACTTAGTGCTCCTCAAATCTAATCTTTACCACGTTATCAAAGATAACCAATCATTCATTGTTGAGGTGGTAAAGGCAGACTACCAAACTAAGCAATTTACAGTTAAAGTAAATGGACAAGCTTTTGACTTAGCAGCTCGAGACCGATTTGATTTGCTACTCAAAAAACTAGGAATGGACAAAGCCGCCAACGCCAAGGTAAGTGAGGTAAAAGCTCCTATGCCAGGCTTGTTGGTAAGTATCAAGGTAACAGATGGTACAGAAGTCAAAAAAGGAGATACCCTTGTAATATTAGAAGCCATGAAAATGGAAAATGCCCTCAAATCACCCATTGATGGCAAGGTAAAAACCATCAAGGTAAAAGCAGGGCAAAATGTAGATAAAAACCAAGTGATTTTACAATTTGAGTAGCCAGAGAGGTACAAGGAGCATTGTAGGGTAGCATTGCTTGCTACTCGAGAAATTTACATGCTCCGCTTTCACCCATTGTATATTGCCCTTATTCAAAATCTTTATACATCAAACTAGGCTGTACACCTTGGTTGTGTTGATATTTTCCGCTGTTGTAGGTTTCAAAATCACCCTGAATGGTATGAAAATACAACTGACATATCTCAACCAAGGAATAAATCCGAATGGGCTGTACACAGAATATTTCTAAGGTCCAGAATCCACTAAACCCTACATCACCAAAACCTGCCGTTACGTGTACAAATAGCCCAAGTCGCCCTACTGACGAGCGTCCCTCGAGCATAGGTACTAGGTTTTGAGTTTCGGTATGCTCCAGAGTGCGCCCAAGGTATAGTGTATTGGTCTCAAGCTCAAGCCCCTCTTCGGGAATGGTAATGAGGCGCGTGGTATTTGGCTTTTTCATATCTAATACTGGGCTTTCATAGACCAATAATTCATTGTGCAGGCGGAGATTATAGCTATTGGGGTTGAGTTGCTCTTTTCTGAAAGGGTCTATCTTAATATCACCTCCTATGCGGCGTTCTATTTCTTTTCCTGATAAAATCATTTGTAGAAGAGGTTTTTCTGTGTTCTTTGTTGCCGCAAATTTAGCGAGTTTTGGTTCTATTTGAAGATTGTTGAGCTATTTTTATGAAAATATGCATAGAAGAATAGTTATTTTGAAGTTTTTATTGAAATAAACAACCGAGCAATTCTGTGAGGTGTGCAAAGCTCGTACCTGCAAAGCTGGTAAGTCGACAGTTCAAGATTAGGTGAGTATGTAAGTTGTAAAATAATCATATCTTTTTGCCTGGCTTTTTTGTATAATTAAACATAAATTTGTGTGCCTCAAAAAAATGCCAAACTCCTGACAAACGAAAACCTTTCCTTACATGAACAAACCTCCTCTACAATTACAACCTTACCAAAAAATGGGAAAGCCCTCCAGCTTTCCGAAGAGCATTTTGTGCAAACCCTTGAAGGCTGTGCAGATGCCGTAGTAGTGAGCGATAGCAAAGGGACTATCTTATTTTTTTAATCAGATGGCTGAAAGACAGTTTCAATACCACCGTAGCGGAGTAATAGGCAAAAATGTGAAAATGCTAATGCCGCAGCTACATGCCCGTCAGCACGATAATTACTTGAGCAATTACCTCACTACTCGGCAGGCAAAGGTAATTGGCATTGGCAGAGAGCTAGATGCTCTCCGAAAAGATGGCACGGAGTTTCCTATCTTGCTGACCACAAGTGAGTCAAGAATGGGCAACGATATTTTTTTATGGCTTTTCTGAAAGACAATGCCGAGAAGCGAAGATTAGAAGACGAACTCCGAAAGCAATTAGAAGACCTACAAACCAGCGAGGAAGAACTGCGCCAAAACATGGAAGAACTCCAAGCTACTCAAGAAAAACTTAAACAAGAACTCAAAGCCTCTGAAGCTGAAGTGCAAGCCCAAATCAATGCCATCAATGCAGCTTACTCCTTTGTTACTTTTACACCTGAGGGTGTCTTAGTAAGATGTGAGTTATAAGTTGTGAAATCTGAGCTTTTAATACATTCATTATCAATAACTTAGGCAATAAAAATGTAAAAGTTATTTTTTACTCTTTACTTAGAATATGCCAACTCCATTTTTCTCAAAACTATGGGCTACCATAGCCTGGAGGAAGTAATAGGAAAACATCATCATATTTTTGTATCGGCTGCCCATGCAGGCACTGCCGAATACAAGCAATTTTGGCAAGATTTGCAAAACGGTAAGAGCCTAGTAGGGGTCTATCAGCGTTATGACAAAGAAAAAGATGTGCAAAAAGACATTCAAAAAACCAATAAGGCAATTGATGAAATGAAAACAGGTGTATCAGAAGGATACTAAGCAACCCAGAAAGTATCAGAGGTATTTGTAGAAATAGATGCCTCTAGCCAAGAAACTTTTACACTCTCACAAGCTATCTTGGGAGCTTCTAAGGTACAGAGAGACGCCATAGATGCTGTGGTAAAGAATATTGAAAAGATAGTGGTTGTTTCTGAACAAACTGCCAGTGGTACTCAAGAAGTAGCCAGTTCCTCAAGCGAGATGGAAAATACAATGACGGAGGTAGCTACTACCAGCGAATCGCTTAGTCAGAGTGCACAAGAACTTGAACAGCAGGTAGGAAAATTTAGGTGAATAAATGAGATACATTTAAGAAAGTGTAAATTATGAGTTATGAAATGTGATTTTTTAAAGTTCTCATTATCAGTAACTTATAAGTAAGAATAAGCAGATTTATTATTTAAGTGCCTGCACATATTTAGTTTGTATTAAAACCTGTCAGGTTTCTATCAAATAATTAATTGCAGGCACTTACATTTTTTTTACTTGCCCAAAAGTGAATTTACCCACGCTTGAGCTTCTTCTTTTTTATCTTTGGGAAAGGGAAGGTAGGCTAGATTATCATAATCGGCTGCTTTTAAAAAGACCTCAATATAAGGGGCATTATCGCCTTCTTTCAACACAGCATACTTGACCTTGTAGCCATTTGTATCATAATAATACAATTGATGTCCTATCCAAAATGTATCTTTGGTAATGACTACTTCTTTGGGGCTTTGCAAGTATAATTTGTTACTTTGAAAATTATAAAAATACATAAAAATAGCCAAGCATACCGATACAATGCCAACAAGAAGCAGAATAGCATCTATACCCCAAGTACTTATATTTACTTTAAAAATAGATACTATGAGTATTTTGATAAGATAGAGAGGCAGAGGCAGGCACAACAGTAAGATAATTGCCAGTCTATTTGATTGATTTGCCCGATGTATCACTTTCTCCCATTCTTGGAACGATAACTTCCAGTGGTATAAAACTTCATTGGCTGTTTGTGCTTCGTGAAGTACTTTTTGATGGTAGGGGTTTGAATTATGAAGAATCAAGTACGCTAATTGATAAGTACTTATTAGCATCAAGACTAAACCCGCCACCAAAAGCAGTACAAATAAATTTTGCCGCTGCCCAGTATTGTGTTCTATCCAGCCTATTAGAGGAAAAAAAATACAGACTAATGATAGTAAAACTAGGAAAACGAAAAAGATTAGCTTTGTCATAGTTTTCTGAATTTAGTTAATTGCTCTAATTTCATGCTATTTTCTACGTGGCTTTATTGAATTGATACATATCAACATACAAAAAAAGGGCAATTTTGCCTGAGTACATTTGAAAAAGCATCATCTTGTATTTTTTTTAAACTCCGAGAATATGCTACTAATACCAGTTATCAAATAGCCTAAATATTTGATTATCAATAGTTTAAATCAAATAAATTTAATACAAGCGAGTACCTAATATGCTACTTATAAGACGTATAACACACCCTAAAAAAATTATCTTTGTATCTATCTTTTTGCTTGCTATACATTGGGCAAAAGCACTAACTGCTCAAGAAATCATTGCACTAACTTTTGAGGCAACTGGCAGCAAAACTGCTTGGCAAAATCTCAATAGTTATACTAAAGAGTATGCTATGTTTGTAGTGATGTCTGATAAACTTGAACAACTAGGAGGAACAAAACGATTCTCAGCCAAAAAACCCAACTTTACCAGAATGGAAGTAACTGAATCTAAATGGGGCGAAAGTGCATTAATAGTATTTAATGGACAAGAGGCATATATTCAAGAAGGCTATGCGCCTTTTAGAGTGTATGACGGCTATCTGAAGCAAGAGACATTTGGAGCTAATTTTCTCATTCCTTATTTTTTAGAAGAAGGTAAGCTGTTTTCATTTGAGCTAAAGGGTACTTAAAATTATAAAAATAAGACCTATTGGGTATTGGCAAAAACGATATCAATCAAGCAGAAAAAACTTGGTTTTTCTACATCAACACAGAGACTCATTTGATTGAGTATTCTTCTTCACAAGCATCACTTAGCAATGAAACATATCAACAATATCAAAATTGTAAATGGGTGGAAGGACTAAAGATTCCTTTTGAACGCTTAGGTTTTATAAAGGCAAAGAAATTTCAAGAGATGTGATTTATGAAGTATCTATCAATGCGAAGTTATTTGATAGTTTATTCCAAAAAATAGATTAACGCACAAAAAAACTCACCAAAGTTAGATTTGATGAGCTTTAAATTGGGCGGAATGGACGGGATTACCCAGACTATTGATAATCAACGATTTAAGCCTAAAATGTCCGTTTACTAAACGCTTTACTAAAACATTATTTTAGGCTAAAAAATGAGCAAGTTCTGCAAATATTATTAGACTTTGGACATAATTTTTTGGGAAGAGATTAGCAAAGACAGATACTTCTTT
>CAYZQI010000125.1:0-14356 GCA_964480455.1 uncultured Cytophagaceae bacterium | reverse complement strand
AGGCTTATTCCCTTAAATTGTTTTTTGTGGGTTTCGAAATCAGCGAAACGTAAGCCCTAGAAAGACCAAGGCGTTTTGTTTTGAGCTACGTTTGCTCAAACATAAAGCACAGACAAATCATTACCTAACTTGATAACTAAAATTTTTAAGTAAAGCACTAAAACCCATAACCCATCAAATTTTTATGCAATCCAATCATAGCAAAACCTGTGCAGTCATAGGAGCAGGGCCCGCAGGACTCGCTTCGGCAATACGAATGGCTAATAAAGGCTACCAAGTAACAGTATTTGAGGCAAATGCCAAAGCTGGAGGCAAACTCACCCAAAGTGAAGAAAAAGGTTACCGCTTTGATATGGGGCCTTCGGTGTTCACCATGCCCCATTTCGTAGATGAACTTTACCATCTCTCAGGCAAAAATCCACGCGATTATTATGACTATATCTCACTCGACCCTGTCTATCGCTACTTTTATGAAGATGGTACAAACCTCACTGCTTACAAAGATATTGATAAATTTTCTGATGAAATTGCTGCCAAAACTGAAGAAGATAAGGGAACAGTCCTCAAATTTTTGACTGATGTAGCCTACAAGTACAACCTCACGGCAGAGATTTTTTTGCACAATTCGCTTCATAAGGTAAGCAATTATTTTACGGGCAGAGTAGCCAAAGGACTTGCTAATTTTGGTGCATTGCAGGCATTTCAGACCATGCACAAAGCCAATGCAAGTACTTTCAAAGATAAAAGAGTGGTGCAGCTTTTTGACCGCTATGCCACTTACAATGGCTCTAACCCTTACCAAGCCCCTGCCACACTCAACGTAATCCCACATCTTGAAATCAATCTTGGTGCATACATTCCCAAAGGGGGGATGTATTCTATCACCAAAGGACTAGTGAGGCTTGCCGAAGATTTGGGCGTTACTTTCAGCTACAATACGCGTGTGGAAGAAATCTTGATTGAAAACAAGCAGGCAAAAGGCATCAGAGCGGGTATCGAGAAAGTCTATTTTGATTGTGTGATTAGTAATATGGACGTGTACAATACTTATCAAAAACTCATTCCTGAGGTAGCCAAGCCACAGACCACCCTCAACCAGCCCAAATCTAGCTCGGCAATTATTTTCTACTGGGGTATCAAAAAAAACTTTGAGCAGTTAGGGCTTCACAATATCTTCTTCTCTGAAAAATACCGAGAAGAATTTGAACACATTTTCCAAAAAAAGACTATCTTCCACGACCCTACTATCTACTTGAATATCTCTTCCAAAAAATCGCCTACTGATGCCCCCGAAGGCTGCGAAAATTGGTTCACAATGATTAATGCACCACACAATAACGGACAGGACAACTGGGACGAGATGATAGCCCAAACCCGTGAAAACGTACTGGAAAAACTTAGCCGTAACCTCAAAACTGACATTCGCCCCTTGATTGAGTGCGAACTCGTCTGGGAACCACGCAAGATAGAACAAATCACCTCGAGTGCCTTTGGAGCTATCTATGGCAACAGTTCTAACAACAAATTTGCAGCTTTTTTGCGCCACGCCAATTTTAGCTCTAAAATCAAAAATTTGTATTTTTGTGGAGGCAGCGTACACCCTGGCCCGAGTATTCCGCTGTGTATGCTCTCTGCCAAAATTACTACTGATTTGGTGAAAGCAGCCTAGAAAACCTAAGGTGAGTACAAATTTGCAAAACAGTTATTGAATGAGGAAAGTGTAAAGTATGAGTTGTGAATTGTGAGCTTTTAAAGTATTCATTACCAGCAACTTATAAATCAAACTAACCTGAGTTATTTTTTACATTTTCCTAAGGTACTCTTTTAGCATTGTATTTTAGGTTATGTTATCCATCTTTAAAATTACGGGGAAATGGTCTCGCTGAGCGACCATTTCCCTAATGAATAAGCCAAGTAATTGAACAGATAACTTTGAAAAACAGCAGGATAATCAAAAAAAAACTAAATTCTGCAATTATTTGCAAAGAAACTTATATTTTTACGCTTGATTTGAAGAAATTGTAAAAACACTAACAATGCTGCATCAATAAAAGCACTCATCAATACCTATGAAATTTATAAGATTACTCTTTGCACTCGGGATGACCTTCCTACTATTTTATCTTTTTGATAATCGCCCTACTGATTTACCCTTCTTAGACAAGGTAGAAGCACTACAAAGTGCCCCAAGTTTTGGGAGATTTTTCAACCCTTTTGGAGGTTTTTGGCTCAATGCCGAGGCAGTCAAACCCACTGAAACCATCAGCCTCAAGTCTGAACTACTGCAAGACAAAGTAGAAATTCTCTTAGATGAACGGCTTATACCTCATATTTTTGCCAAAAATGACCAAGACCTTTACTTTGCGCAAGGCTATATCACTGCCAAATACCGCCTCTGGCAAATGGAGTTTCAGACACACGCCGCCGCTGGCAGGTTAGCAGAAATTATAGGGGAGCGTGCTCTAGATTTTGACCGCTACCAATACCGTATCGGCATGCGCAAAGCTGCAAAAATTGCTCTTGAAGAAATGCGCAAAGACCCCACCACCAAGCAGAGCCTCGAGGCATATACCCAAGGTATTAACACTTACATCACCCAACTTAGCCCCAAAGATTATCCCTTAGAATATAAACTGCTGGGCTATGCACCAGAGCCTTGGACAGAGATTAAGTCTGCTTATCTCTTGAAATATATGGCTCAAGATTTATCTTTCCAAAATTATGACCTTGCGCTTACAAGGGTGCTCGAGAAATTTGGAGCAGCGCAGACTGCCTTAATTTTTCCTAACTACACCAAAAAGCAAAGCCCCATTATTCCCAATGAAGATTTGGAAGAATTCAAAAAGAAAGACATTCCCAAACGTCCTAAAAGCTATACTGCACCCCTGCCACTTGATACCCTTGCAGGCCTGCCCGAAGACAAAAGCGGCATAGGCAGCAACAACTGGGCAGTCTCGGCAGAGAAGTCAGCTACGGGCTATCCTATTTTGAGTAATGACCCACACCTAGGGCTTAACTTACCTTCTATCTGGTTTGAGATTCAACTCATAGGTCCAAAGGTAAATGTGTATGGTGTATCGCTGCCAGGTGCGCCAGGAGTCATTATTGGCTTCAACCAAGACGTTGCCTGGGGCGTAACCAATGTAGCACCTGATGTAACTGACTGGTACAAAATCACTTTCAAAGATGCCCAACGCAAGCAATACAAATTGGGGGACACATGGAAAGATACTTCTTTTGAAGTAGATACCCTCAAAATAAAAGGTGGAGGCTATGTACTAGATACGCTTATCTTTACACACCACGGCCCAGTAGTGGCTACCCTAGACCACCAAAACCAAACTTGGCTACAAAATAGAGCTGTGCCGCTAGAGTCTGCCCTCAAATGGCTTGCCCACGAACCTTCCAATGATTTTCTGACCTTTTATCAGCTCAATAGAGCAAAAAATTATAAAGATTACAGAAAAGCAATCAGTACATACATATGCCCTGCCCAAAATTTTGTGTTTGCCGATAATCAAAAAGACATTGCCATTACCTCACAAGGCAAAATACCGCTCAAATGGAAAGAACAAGGTAAATTTGTGCTTGATGGTAGCAACCCCGAACACGATTGGCAAGATTGGATACCAAGCAACCAAAACCCCCACGTCAAAAATCCAAAGCGGGGCTTTGTGAGTTCTGCCAATCAATTCCCCGTTTCTGATTCTTTGTATCCTTATTATTTGCATTGGGAGTTCGCAAGTTATGAACGTAGCGCACGCATCAACCAACGATTGGCTGAGATGGAAAAAATTACTCCTGATAGTATCAGAAATCTCCAAAATGATGCCTACGGACTTTTTGCAAGTGAGGTCTTACCAAAGCTGCTCGCTTCGCTGCCTCTCGATAAACTCAGCAAAGAAGAGCAACAAGCCTACGACTTGCTCAAGACTTGGGATTTTTACTACCACGCCGACAAAATAGCTCCTACCATCTTCAAAAACTGGTGGGATAATTTTACCGAAGCTACTTGGAAAGATGAACTCAACCAACCCTTCATTCGCTATCCTTCCCGTGAACACACTTCTATCTTGGTCAATCAAGATGATAGCCTGAATGTAGTGAAATGGTTTGACAACACCGAAACCGAAAAAGTAGAAACGCTTGGCGATATTGCCCTGCTTTCTTTTCAGAAAACGGTTAAAAAACTTTCTAACCTTTATGGTGAAATCAATGAACAATGGCAATGGAGCAACGACCGTAACCTTACCATTCAGCACTTAGCGCGCATTCCTGCATTCAGTCAAAGCAAAATAGTAAGTAATGGTGATAAAACCACGGTCAATGCTACTGGCCCTCGCACGGGTCCCTCTTGGCGTATGATAGTAGCTTTGGGCAAAAACCCCGAAGCGTATGGTATCTATCCAGGTGGGCAGTCTGGTAATCCAGGTAGTGTTTATTATGATAATTTTATTCCTGCTTGGAGCAAAGGAGAATTGGCAAACCTACACTACTTAAAATCTACCAAAGTACAAGAAGGTGTGAAAATTATTAGTAGGGTGAAAATGGAAAAGTAGAACAAATAGTGATTTCCCATTATGAAATTCTTAAAAATACTCCGAAATCTCTTCATCATTATCTTGGTCTTGCTAGTGGTTGTATTGGCTTTTTACTTCCGCTTTGATATTCCCATAGACACCCTCAAGGCAAAATATGCCAATGGTGCTTCAAAGTTTATAGAAATAGACCAGATGCCCGTTCACTACCGATTAGAGGGAAATGGCAAAGAAACCCTGGTACTCATTCACGGCACGGGTGCTTCACTACACACTTGGGATAAGTGGACAGAAATAATGCAGAAAGATTTTCAAATCTTGCGCATGGATTTGCCCGCTTTTGGGCTGACAGGGCCACACCCACAGCACCAATACCGCATAGAAGATTATGTGTCTTTCGTAGATAAGTTGCTTTCTCAACTCAATATTGGGCAATGCCACTTGGCAGGCAACTCGCTGGGAGGGCAGATAGCTTGGGAATATACCCTCGCATACCCCCAAAAAGTAGATAAACTTATTCTCATAGACGCCGGAGGTGTGCCAAGCAACCGCAAAAGACCGTGGATATTCCAACTTGCGCAAACCCCTATACTCAACCAAATTATACGCTATGTTACGCCACGCTTCTTTTTTGAAAATAACCTCAAGCAGGTCTATGCGGACCACAGCAAAATCACCGAAGAACTCATCACGCGATACTACGAACTTGCCAGACGCGAAGGGAACCGAGAGGCTTTTATTGAACGCACCAAAACAAACTCAAAATCTAATTTTGAATTTATCCCTAAAATCAAAAATCCTACACTCATACAATGGGGCGAGGCAGATAATTGGATACCACTTAGTGCAGGCAAACAACTTGAAGAAAAAATCCCCAATGCAAAGCTGCTAGTCTATCCCAAAGTGGGGCATGTGCCTATGGAAGAAGCCCCTGAGGCTACTGCAAAAGATGCTTTGCATTTTTTGAAAGAAGAGTAATTGATGGTAATGATTAGTTGTCAGTTGCTAGCTAATTCCATTAATTGGTCATCAGTATTCTTCAAACAAAAATATCTCAACTCGTACAAGCATCTTCGCTTGTACGGCGAGACCAAGGCGTATTCTACGAGGTTTAAGCTAAGAGGATTGAATCAGTATGTCATAAATCCCTACACTCTATCTCAAACCACGGCTCTATGATGCAGAAACCTTTGGTTGGAGGAAGACCCGTCCGACCAGTTTGCTGCTGTGGGTTACGCTTGATATACAACCTTAGACTAGTAGGGAAAGCACAAATTTGGGCGCATCTTTTAAATCTTTAATCTGCTCTATCAAATTCCAAATGTCTCTCACAACATGTTTATGCTGCTTTCCGAATGCCTCTGCTACTTTCAGCGAAGTAGTCAAAGCTTTTTCTTCTTGAATGATTACTAAATTTTCCATTTTTTTAAGTTGTTTTATTGTAAAATAATCGTTTGAAAGTGTTTTGTGAGATGCGAAGCACAGAAAATTCATTCCTTGAATCTAAGCCCCAACTTCCAGCAGGGTAGAAGCCAAGTATTTGAGTTTGCTCATATCTATTAGGCTTTCATCTTTTTCTTGAAATAAATTGGTTTCATTGCGGACTTCTAGTTTTACGCCCCCTCTTTTTGCCAAGTCTTTGGCTTGGTTGGCAAGTTTGAGTGTGTAGCCGTCTGTGTGTAGCTCTAATTTCAAAAAATCAGCAATAGCGTGGCGAATTGGCTCGTATTTGTCCATACTAAAAATCATCACAAATTTATCCGCTCCCGACACATAACGAATGTTGGGGTGCTTGAGGCTGTATTGTTTGTATTTGGCTTGTAACTCTTTGGTATTGCCAATGTCTAGCAAGTTATTGCGCATCACATAAAACTGCTTTGCCAATTCTCCATAGGCTTTGCCTTCCTTCAAGCGACCCAAAATGTATGTTTTCTTGTGCTTTTCTTCTACTTGTTTGCAATGCTCTAAATAACGGAAAAAGTTTATCAGATTAAAAACCAAAGCCAATTCATCATTGGTCAAAATGGTCTTTTGCATTTCTCTGATGTGCATTTCCATCTGGTCAAAGGCTTCTATGTATGCCATTTTAAACTCTAAGGCTTTTACACCTGTATAACCCATTGCAAGCAATGTGAAGCCATTTTTGCTAATGATGTACATAGGCAATTCTTTAGATTGAGAGTTTGTGTAAGAGGATAATCCAAAATTGGATTGTCCATTCGGGTTTACAATTTTTAGGTCTTCTAACAAATTTTTAATATCCCTGAGGACATGAGCATGTTGCTTTTCAAATTTTGAATCGCAACTTGCCTGCTTCGTTTAAGATTTTCTGAGGACATGAGCATGTTGCTTTTCAAATACTTCTGCAACCTTGAGTGAAGTAGTTACAGCCTTTTCTTCTTGAATGATGACTAAGTTTTCCATTTTTTTAAGTTGTTTTATTGTAAAATAATCGTTTGAAAGTGTTTTGTGAGGTACAGACCACGGGATAGGATTTAAAACTTAGCACCTATACTTGGTAGTTTTTTATTCTGTTGTTTTACCCTGCGCTCTAGCTTTTTGATGTTTTCTTAGGCAGGTAGATTCTCAGGCAAGATGTTATTTTTGAGTAATAAATTACGTACATCTTGGTTGTTCTTTGTGTGTTCGCTTGTGATGCTTTGCTCACCAGATAGATTGTCGTTTTTTACATTAAAATTGGTGATTTCAGTGGCTAAGTTCTTGGCAGTGATGGTAATAGTAGGTAAAAAATCAGCCAAAGGGCGTTTTGTAGGTACATTGAGTTTTTCTTTCATTTGTTGAGTTGTATTGCCTCCAAAGAGTACCCCATCTCCTTTACTTCTGATTCTTCCAAAACCTGTACTATCTACTCCTCTCTCATAAATGTTCTTAGAAAGTTAGGTTTCGCTTTGGGTGAGTTTTTTGCGGGCTTTTAACCTTTCTTCCAATAAAAGTCTTTCTTCTATCAGTTCTTATTTGCGTGTTTGTATCGCAAAATAGGTTTGTGCAAAAGCTACCGCTTCTTTGCTAGGGTCGGCATTCTGTGCTATCAAGTAGCAGGCATAGCGGGTGAGCATGATGTCCTTGATTTCTTTGCTTGCTCCTTTGGGCATGCTTATCGTTTTGTTGATATCAACAAAATGTTCAGAAACCGTAAAATCGGCATTTTTACAAGATTCTTGTGCTTTTTGAATAACTTTCAAGAAATTTCTCCATTCGTTGTACTCTAGCAATTTCTGCAAATCTCTTGCAAACCAAAACTCAACGCCTTGATAATCTTGGGCATACTCCTCAAATGTAGTAGTGAAGAGGTTGATTTTTTGCTTGTCTGTTGTATTAGGGTAAGACTGACCACCCAATAAGGATATTTATTTGTTTTTAGATTTTAAGATTTTTTTAAGTTCTTTTACTGAAGGCAGCTGCTTAGAAAGCTCTTTAGGCAATTCTTTATACAATTTGTATTCTGCCACACCTATGGGTTTATTTTGACTTCTCAGAGAATATTCTACTTCTAAGTCGTCCTTTTCAATGCACAAAATAATTCCTATGCTGGGATTTTCGTGAGGCATCTTGACTGTATCATCTAAAACTTCTAAATAGAAATTCATTTTGCCTGCATACTCAGGGATAAACTTGGTGATTTTTAACTCTAAAGCCACCAAGCATTGTAAACTTCTATGATAAAACAACAAATCTATAAAATACTCATTACTGCCCAGTTTGATTTTGTATTGATTGCCCAAAAAAGCAAATCCGTAGCCCATTTCCATCAAAAATTCTTTGATATGTTGTAAAAGTTGGTTTTCAAGTTCTCTTTCTCTTACCAAGGCAGACAAACCCAAAAACTCCAAATTGTACTCGCTTTTCAAAGCTTCTTGTGCTTGCTCTGCTAAATTTTGGCTGAGTGTCTGTTGAAAATTATGTGTTTTTGGCTCTATTTTGAGGGTTTTGTAAGCATTGGCATTTATCTGATTGCGTAAAATATCTCTGCTCCACCCAAATTTAGCCGTAGATTCTAAGTAAAATTGTTGCTCTTGGGTGTCTTTTATCTTGTTCATAATGATAATGTTATGACTCCAAGGAATTTCTCTAACAGCCTGTTGGAGAATTAGACTATTCCTATACATCAAGTAAAATTGCCTCATAAACCAAAGATTTTGAACTGAAAAACCTTGCTGATTTGGAAACTCCCTTTTCAAATCGTTGGATAGTCGCTCTACTACTGATTTTCCCCAACCTTCTTTTTCTTGTCGTTCTGTAATCATCTGACCAATGTGCCAATACAACGCAATCATACTGCGATTGACATATTTCCCAGTTGTTATCTGCGCTTCACGAATGCTGTTTTTGACTTCTAACAGCAAAGATTGGTATGACTTATCTTGTATTTCCATTTTTTTAAGTTGTTTTATTGTAAAATAATCTTTTGAAAGTGTTTTGTGAGATGCGAAGCACAGGTTTAGAAATTCATTCCTTGAATCTAAGCCCCAACTTCCAGCAGGGTAGAAGCCAAGTATTTGAGTTTGCTCATATCTATTAGGCTTTCATCTTTTTCTTGAAATAAATTGGTTTCATTGCGGACTTCTAGTTTTACGCCCCCTCTTTTTGCCAAGTCTTTGGCTTGGTTGGCAAGTTTGAGTGTGTAGCCGTCTGTGTGTAGCTCTAATTTCAAAAAATCAGCAATAGCGTGGCGAATTGGCTCGTATTTGTCCATACTAAAAATCATCACAAATTTATCCGCTCCCGACACATAACGAATGTTGGGGTGCTTGAGGCTGTATTGTTTGTATTTGGCTTGTAACTCTTTGGTATTGCCAATGTCTAGCAAGTTATTGCGCATCACATAAAACTGCTTTGCCAATTCTCCATAGGCTTTGCCTTCCTTCAAGCGACCCAAAATGTATGTTTTCTTGTGCTTTTCTTTTAGATGTACTTTTACAAAAAAGGACTGATTCCAGTAGCCTAAATCTCTCACAATCAGCTCATTAGCCTTAACAGAATGAAGTTCTCTATATTTATTGTCATTGTCTTTGCTACTATGAAGGTGGGCAAAGCAATGTTGCTTGCCCAACAAATCAATCTCTTGTTGTATCTTTAAACCAGAGCTACTTCCTGAACCCCCAGAACCAGCATAATGCTCCCTAAACTTCTCCTGTATTTGAAAACTGGTACTATCTAAAAGACGAATAGCTGAGAAATGAACGCTTAGGTTGAGTACAGTATCAAAGTATAAACGCTGAGTAAGTGTACGAAATAACAATTGTACCAGATGCAATGAACGCAAATTATAACGCTGATGCAAACCTTGCTTACTTATAGAAATACCAAAATGTGTGGACAGATAGCTACTCATATTTTCTAAACTAAAATGAGCACTATGCATACAAGCATATAAATTACTCATCAAAAAGGGAAAAGCCCTTAATTGGCTACCCTCATTTTTTACATAATACTTACTCTCTTTGGCTAATTCATTTATCTGAGATTCATTCAATAAATTAGCGATATTCTTACTAATTTTGTCCTTGATTGGTATTCTGTTATTGGGTGAATACAATCTTGTCGTTTTATTACACCCAATAATAACACCTTTTCTTGTAACAGACAATAGTGCCAAATATTATTTGCTTGACAGCTATAGCGAAAACGCTTGAACCAGTGTAGCCCCTTAACATGCTTATTGTCAACGATTTGAAAAATAAAAACAGAGGATTGAGTAATTTGACTATGTTATTGGCAGATTCGTTTTCGCTGGTGGAGCTAAAACTATAAATATCTATAAAAACTACACTTGCTTCAATGGATTCATTGAATATAATAGAGGATTCAAACGAGTAAAGTCCTGAAAAATTAAATTGTCTGTATCACTTACTATACTGATTATTGCAAAGCTGTTTTGAATTGGTTTGAATAAGTTTATCGTCCAATCAATACAAAGGGTGACCAAAAATAAGGATTGGCATAGGTAGCATCTTGAATCATTTGTAGCTTGGCTTCTCTGATGGCCCCAGCCAGATTTTTTTCTTCTACTTCTAGGAGCTTTTCATAGAAATCAATCATTAGTTGAGAAGTAGAGGCATCAGATACTTTCCATAGGGATACCATCACATTTTTAGAGCCAGCATAGATAAAGGCTTGTGCTAGACCAATGATGCCCTCTCCTTTTTGTACTTTCCCAAGACCCGTTTCGCAAGCAGACAGCGTAACTAACTCGGCCTGTAAATCTAGGTTATAGATTTCTCCCATAAATAAAATACCGTCTTCTACGGAGGTGCTATCGTGGAGTAACAAAATCCCCGACAGTTTTGGCTCATCAGAATTGACAAAGCCGTGGGTAGCAAAGTGAATGAATTTATACTCCTTTAAATTTTCGGATTTAACCTGAGATTCGTTGGCTTTATTGCGGGTATAAATCTGGGCTGCCATTTGCTTATTGTTAAATAACTTATAAATGGCTTCAATTTCTGTTTCAGTAGCGGGTATGGGTGTAACCTGATTCAGTTGGTTCAGAATACTTCGAGTGTGGGTTGTATCCAACTGATCAAATTCCGTAAGGAGAGATCGGGTATTTAACGATACACCTATTTTTTCATCTTTGTCAAAGACAGGTGCATAGGCTATGAAATCTTTGGGTGCTTTGGCTCGGTTCTTTTTCTGGATATTTTCGTAGAAAAGCACCGGCGAGTAGTCGTAACTAATCTGGTATTGCTGAATTAAATAAGGCAAGCCTGAATAATTTGATATTTGGTCTTTCTCTACTTTACTGGTAAGTAGTACTTCAAAAGGAATAGTACTCAGCGACCCGTCTGGCAAGAGGATCAATTGCTCTACTGTTTTGGGTAATTGTCTAGGGAAAAGCATTTCGTACAACTGTACAGCCGAGTTTACGTAGGTATTAGCCTGTTTGAACACCAAACCATTACGCAATCCTCTTATGTATTTTTTGATTTGACTGGCAACGGGGCGACTTTCCAGTTGATAGTCTTTTGCAGTAATGCTAAATATATAAACTAGGCTATCGCCAGTAAAGTAATCAACCAAAGCTGTTTTTTTATCCAGTACAGACTGAAGTTTAGCCACAGAAGTTGTTTTAATTTGATATTTCAGGGCGTAATAATCTGGAAAGTTTTTTTCTAAACGATTAATTAACTGCTGATAGGTTTGGTTAAGGTCAAAAAGTTTTTGCTGGTAAAGTAGGAGTTGAGTACTATCTGGGTTCAGTGCTAGTTCTTGTTCGTAGAAGATGATATTATCTTTTAGGTCACGCTCTTGTTCTAAAAGTGAATCGGGAATCCCACCAAATTGTTTAGCCTGGGCTTCGGAGAGTGCCTCTAACAATACGTGGGCTTTACTTTTCTGGGAGAAATAAAAAGCTCTTTCCAGATAATCTTGTTTACGGGTACTTTGGTGAAGTTTCTGACAAATCCTGATTCCTGTTTCTG
Organism: uncultured Cytophagaceae bacterium; assembly: GCA_964480455.1. Taxonomy (GTDB): domain Bacteria; phylum Bacteroidota; class Bacteroidia; order Cytophagales; family Microscillaceae; genus JAABSX01. Next base: position 2,376 of record CAYZQI010000125.1, on the reverse strand, counting down.
TAAGTTTGGCAACATGTTGAGAAAGAAAAAGCTTGTCTTCTTGGGTTTTGGCTTTGCCCCGCGTTTGGTCAATGAGCTTATCAGCAAGGAGTAAATGCTGATAGGCAATCTTCAGATTATTTTTTCTCTTGGGGATTTGCATGTAAATTTGTTCCAAGGTGATTGCTTTCTGTAGGAAGGAGTCAAAGAGGTGATTAGCATTGGAGTAATCTTTAAGTGAAGGCAAATCTTCGAGCTTTTCACTGTTATAGCCTTTGAGATTAGCACAAAGAGCAGCTTGTGTGTACTGGGCACTTTCTAGGTAATTCTCTTGTATAAAGGCTAATTTAGCCAAATTATTATAGGTATAAGCAATTTCGGGGTGCTTGTTCTTAAAATTCACTTTTTGAATTGATAATGCCTGTTCATAGTTTTGACGAGCCCGTGCATATTCTCCTTGTGCCTGATAAACTTCTCCTAAATCCAGAAAAGAATTTACTAAGTTGAGATGCTGCGCCTCGAAGAGTTCATTATTAATGGCCATTGCTTGTTGGAAATATTCCAATGCCTTTGTATAATTGCCTTGTTTCTTATACTCATAACCCATATTATGATAACTATCAGCAACCGTTTTACTGGTATCGCCCGAAACTTTTCGGCGGATTTGAAGAGATTTTTTGTAAAATTCCAGTGTTTTTTGAGAATCTCCTTGCCAAGAATATACACTGCCTAAGTTATTATAGACATCTCCTACATAACTATGTTCCTCACCCAGCATTTGAATAAAAATATTCAGTGCCTGCTGATAATAACGCAAGGATTCTTCATAACTTCCTTGGGTTTTTAGCAATAAGCCCAGATTATTATAAACAACCCCCACCTGAAATGCCTGTTCTCCGAAGGTCTTTTTAAAAATATCTAGTGCTTTGATATAGCCGTTCAGGGATTTCTCATATGCTCCTTTATCAAGGTGAAACCCACTGATGAGATAGTAAGAAAAGCCCAATGCTGGATGGTTTTCACCTAATTTATCAATTTGAATTTGTTGCCCCTGTTCGTAGTAAATCAATGATTTTTCGTAATCACCTGTGTTACTATAAATACTTCCCAGATTAAGATAAACCTCTGCTAAGGCTGCGGACTGTTCTTTATCGAGTTTTTGATAAAAGGCAATGGATTGCTGAAAAGACTCAATTGCATCTTCAAAATTACTTGTGTTCTCAAATACAATCCCAAGAATATTGTAGGTAGCTGCCAATTGTAGATAATGCTCTGAATGTTGGATTTGATAAATTTGAATCGCTTTTTGCAGACAGGGTTTGGCTTTGTCATACTCTTGCTGTTTTTCATAACAAATACCCAAATATTGCAGATTATCCGCTAAGTCTTTTGAAGCGGCTTTCAAGTGAGTTTGAACCAAATCTTGGGCTTTTGTTAGGATATCTATGGCCTCTTGGTATTTCTGCTTTTGCAAAAGGAATTGCCCATGTTGGTTCTTGACAGCTAAATACTCTGTCCAGAATTCCTGACTTTGGTAGATTTCACCTGCTTTCTGTAGGTAATGAACAGCACTATCTGTATTGCCCTCTTCTTTCCATTTCTGAGCTAAGTTTTGATAACTCTTCGCGCTTTCTAATTCTAAGGCATGATTTTGTGCAAAGAGAGGAATGAAAAGACTCATTCCTCCATAAAGTAAGATTGTAAGAAAAGGACTTTGTTTAATCATTGGAAGCTTCCTAATTGCATGGTAATTTTAGCATCATTTTGTGGATCTCCATAGGCAAACATAACTTCCTGAGAGCGATTTCCTGGCCCTAAGGTGATTGCATTGGGTTGTCCAGGTGCTGGAGCATCTTCGATTTCACTATGCGTTACTTCAACCCAAAAGCTTCTTTGAGTATTGGAGATAATGTAGTAGTAGCCTCCTGCACCTTCATGGGCAAAGTGAACCTGACCAATACTAGTTCCTCCCACTGGACGGTCATAAACGGCATAGTCGCAATAGTTATAATATGCAGCAGACATATATACTTTAACTGCTTCAGAAGGGTTAGAGTTGTTGATTACGTGGAGGCGTGCTTTGGGCATGATAATCAAGATTTAGAGTGATGGTAATAATTAATACGAAATCACTCAAAGGTAAAAATAAAATGTTTATCAAGCAATAATTATCTTTTAAGAAATAAAATTACATACAATTTACATGTAATTATAGTTTACGTTTCGCTGATCTCGAAACCCACAAAAAATAATTTAAGGGAATAAACCTCAATACGCATTACGTTGGGTACTAATTTAAACAAAATAAATTATTTTTTTTAACATTAAGAGATTCAAGATTACAAGATTCAAAAACAGGAAAAATTTAATTCTGTATTTACCTATTCTTGAACAAAA
>CAYZQI010000124.1:0-14444 GCA_964480455.1 uncultured Cytophagaceae bacterium | reverse complement strand
ACAGTATTTAGCTCATCTTATCGCACACAATTACAAAAATTGTCAAAGAATCAAAGATTTTTTTTGAAACACCAAGATACTTTTGGGAAAAAGTATCTTAAATAGTATATTTGCGATAGTATTAAAAATCTGTTCATCTTGAAACAAGGTATTGCCATATCACTCATATTGTTGCTACTGCTCTCACCCATGGGCAAGACGGGTATGGTATTGATTTTTAAAATGAACCAAGACTATATCGCACAGACTGAGTGCCTTCTGCGTGAGATAAAAGAAAATGCTTGCCAAGGACATTGCCAACTTAGCCTGCAACTAGCCGAAGCACAGCAGAAAGAGCATGAAGCAAATATGCCACATATTCTCAAGCATAAATTTGAGGTGCTTTATACCTTTGTCGCCATTCCTTCATTTTTGGAAGAAGAAAATCAATTTCCAGACCATAAAAATCCTTTGGCTACGAACTCAGTAGCTAAGATAAGCACTTTTCATTTGGATATTTTCCATCCTCCACAAGCCTAAAGTCCCCCAGCCCCCTAAGGGGGGAGTTCCAGTAGTACGAAGTTCCAGCTTCGCACACACGTAAAACGCCCATAAATCTTAATCAAAATAACGACTCTTTTGGTCATTAGTCATTGCGGATTGGCTCTCCTAATTCCCAATGAATAACGGCTTTTTTGGACATAGATTGATAGAGTAAAGGAGCTTTGCAACAGTGTATTATTTCAAAATTTTAAATCATAAAAAAATGAAAAAGCAAATTTTCATAACATGATTGCTATGTACCTTATAAAAAAACAGGGGATAGCCGTAATCATGAGTGCTTTTTTCATTTAAAAAATTAACATAACATGAAAAAAATCATATTTATTTCATTCTTGTCCGTGCTTTTTTATAGCAGCACTTGGGCACAAAAACTACAACTCCTAGACGACCAAAACCAACTACCTATTGTGGCAGCCAATTATCAGTATGCTTCACAATCAGGGATTTCTGATGAAGAAGGATTCATTGAGATTAATTTTCAAAGTGGTGAAGTGCTCAAGCTCTCCCATCTTAATTATGGTACTTGGGAACTAGGAGAAGCTGAGCTAAAAATTGCCTTAAAAAATGGAAAAATTTTGCGTGCGCCACGTATCATCGCTTTGCAGCCTATCACCGTGATTGCACTTAAAATGCCCGTAAGCAATGCCGAACAAGGAATTACTATCCGACAGCAAGACCGTCTGGCCCATGATGGAGGAGCTATCCTAAACCAAATACCTGCGATCAGTTCTATCAGAAAAAGTGCTGCTTATGGCTTTGACCCAGTGCTGAGAGGCTTTAAATATGAGCAACTTAATATTGTGATAGATGGCGCACAGAGTATGAATGCAGCCTGCCCCAACCGTATGGACCCGCCCAGCAGCCAGATAGCCCCCAACATGACGGCGCGCATTGAGGTATTAAAAGGCCCACACGCACTCCGCTTTGGCAATAGCTTTGGAGGAACAATTAATTTTATTTCGCTTAGCCCTCAGTTTACAGAGGTCAGCAAAGTATATGGGCGTATCTCAAGCGGTATTGAGCTTAACGGAGAAGTATTCAGAAATGAAGGAAATGTTGGCTTGAGCGGCAAGCACTACAACGTAGGCATTTTTGCAGCTTGGGCGCAGGGCACTGATTATGCAGATGGTGATGGCAATGAAATACCCGCTAACTTCAAGAGAGGGAGCTTTGGCACTAACCTAGCACTCAAAGTAACCAAAAATCAAACCCTACAATTATCTGCCACTTACAATCTCGCACGTGATGTAGATTTTCCTGCTATAGGAATGGACTTGCGCACTGATGATACTTGGCTCTTCAATGCCAAACATACGCTCAACTTACAAGGTAAATCACTCAAAAACTGGACAACCAATCTCTACCTCAGTGCTGTAGAGCATCTCATGGATAACTTACTCAGAGACCTCAATCCCAGAATGGCAAACGTAGCGACACCCGCCTCTACACGTAGCTTTGGAGGACGCACCGAAGGGACTTGGCAATTTATGAACGCCAACCTCTACTTGGGTGCTGACCTCAGAAGCGAACAAGCAGAAGGCAAACGAAGCCGTGAATTTCTGATGGGGCCTATGGCTGGGCAAACACGCATAGACAATGCTTGGCAGAGTGGGCAAATCAACAAGGGAAGTGTGTTTGGAGAATATCAGCACTTGGGTAAAAAATGGCTGGCGGTACTGGCTGCAAGGCTGGAGCTCAATCAATCTTTGATAAATGATGCTGCTACTGAGTTTGTTACTATTTACTCAGATGCTGAAACACTGCAAGTAAACCCAAGCCTAAGTGCGGGCATAAGTTATCAGTGGACACCAGAGTTTTCATCAGGGCTATGGCTAGGACGAGCCCAAAGGAGTGGGAGCTTGTCAGAAAGATTTATCAATTATTTCACCATAGGGCAAGACCCTTACGAAGTGCTAGGAAATCCACTCTTAAAGCCAGAGGTCAATAATCAGCTTGATTTGAAGCTGAGTTATCAAACAGAAAAAACTGCATTGCAAGCCGACTTTTTTGTGGCGTATCTTCAAGATTATATAGTTGGAGTTATCAATGCTGATTTGACCCCACGCCTGCCTACAAGCCCAGGTGTACGACAATTTGAGAATGTGGCAGAGGCTTTTAAGACAGGCTTTGAACTGAGCTGGCAACAAAGCTTGGGCAGAGGTCTATCGCAAAGCTTGAGCATGGCATATACTTTTGCTGAGGACCTCACCCGTGAAGCCCCTCTTCCTGAGATTGCGCCCTTGGATATTCGCTGGACATTGGCAGGGAGTTTTTTTCAGGGCAGGCTGCAGCCCGAAGTCCGTTTCAGGCATGTCATCACACAGACACGCATCTCAGAAGATTTTGGAGAAAGACGCACCCCAAGCTTTAATCTGATAGATATTCAGGTAAATTATGGCTTAAGTAAATTGATTAGCCTGACAGCAGGGGTCAATAATCTTTTTGATGTGGGCTATTATGAACATCTCAACAGAACCATAGGAGGGGCAAGCCCACGACCTATTTTTGCGCCAGGTCGAAATATTTTTATGTCATTCGCCCTGAAGTTTCCCTAAAAAATTATGATTGTCTGACAGTTTTTATTGAGAAGCACTAAAAAATAGTTTTTAGACTGTTTGGAAAACAGGTAGTGGCGGATTAAAAATCCGCTATTGCACATTTTCACAAAAGCTGCCAGAAAACTAAACTGATAGGATAAATAAAAAAGCATATACAGAAAGATGCAAGTCTGTATTTTATAGTACAGAGATTATAGTATTGTACAAAACGAAAATCATTAAAAAATGAAAACAGTAAATTATTATTTGTGTGCTCTTCTAATGTTACCCTGCTTGAGTTGTCAAGAAACTCACCAGCACGAGAAGCAAGACAGTGAAAAATCAGCCACTCAATCGCTGACTGAGGAAAATCATGCAGCACACCAAAAAATGGGTGATAAAGACCAAAAAGGAACAAAAGCCAGTCCTCACAAAATGGCTATGGATAATATAGGCACAGCACACGTGCATATAGAATACAACTCGCCCTCAGTCCGCAACAGAATCATCTGGGGAGGCTTGGTAGCCTTAGGAGAAGTGTGGGTAACGGGTGCGCATAATGCCACTTCTGTTTCATTCTCTGAAGATGTAAAAATAGAAGGGAAAACCATTCCCAAAGGAAAATATGCTTTTTTTACAATTCCCAATCAAGAAGAATGGACACTCATCTTGAATAAAAACTGGAATCAGCACCTAGCAGATGACTATACTGAAAAAGACGATATATTGAGATGGAAAGTAAAGCCGAAAGCACTCACAGAACCCGTTGAGCAGCTCACCTATCAAGTAAAGGTTATAGACAATAAAACGGGTATGGTAGAAATGGCTTGGGAAAAACTAAGTATCCAATTTGAAATCTCACAATAACTCAAACTTACTACTCAGTATGAAAACACAAAACAAAACAAGCCGTTCAAAATCTTCTTCACGATTTTACATTGATGCAACAGGTAAGTTAATCAAAAGAAAGTCTTCCCTTGATAAAATCTTGAGTAGGCTCTACTTTCCGTTTAGTGTGTTGCCGCCTATGGTAAACGTGATGCTTGGTATGTTACTTTTTGTAGGACTTTGCTGCATCACAGGGCTTTGCAATCAGCCAAAAGATAGCTACCACGTTGAGGAAACAGCCACCTTGTTATTTCTAACGGTAATCATTAGCTTTATCCTTGCTATTGGTATAGCATCTGGGCAAATGATGGCAAACCAACGCCTGAATCTTAAAAATGCTCACAAGAGTACATCTCAAGATAAAAATATTCACCCTAAAGTAAAAAGTACAGAAAACAAAAGTAATGATAGCAAGCTGAATTAGTACGTTGAACTTAATATAAATTACTTTTATTGTTTGGCATCAACATATTAAAGAACTTTAATATGTCGGTGTTTTGTTGTCAAACTGTACATTTATAACTGATTGAAAAAATGAAAAAAAACGCTTTTTTATTAATCTTAGCTTCTGCCTTATTACTGACGGCTTGCAACACGCAAAAAAGTGAAAAACAGCAAGACAATGATACTACTATGACAAGTACCGAAAAACACGAGAAACATGCACACAAGCACGCACACGGCGAGGCCAATGCTTACATGAACCAAAGTAAATTTGAGGAGCTTGTAGCACGCTTTGAGAATCCTAAACGGCTTGAGTGGCAAAAACCTGAGGAGGTACTCAAGTTTTTGGGGGAGGTTAAAGATAAAACTATCTTTGATTTGGGTGCAGGCACAGGCTATTTTAGTTTTCTATTTGTCGAAAAAGGGGCGAACGTAACTGCCGCAGACATAGACGAACGCTTCTTGGATTTTATCAAAAATAAAAGAGACAGCCTCAAAATAGAAGAAAAAGCCCTCAATACACGCAAAATCCCCACTGACTCACCCGAACTCAAAGCCCAAGAAGCTGACTTTGTATTTGTGAACAATGTCTATCATCACATTGAGCAACGTGAGGCATACTTTGCCAAAGTCTTAAACGGCTTGAAGGAAAAAGGTAAATTAGTGATTATTGATTTCAAAAATGAGGAAACTCCACACGGCCCACCGCTAGAGATGCGTATAGCACCCACACAGATAGAAAAAGAACTTAAGGCAGCAGGTTTTACAAAAATAACGTTGGAAGAAACTGTTTTACCTTACCAATTTATTTTGGTGGCAGAGTGATTAAGAAAAGTGTAAATGATGGATTGCGATTTGTGAGTTTTTAGCGCACTCATAAGCAACAACCTAAAAACTAAACATGACGAGGTTACTTTTTATATTTTCGGTTCTCTGAAAATTTTTGTGGAAATCTGTAGCAGCAAACTGGAAGTTCGCTGGCATTTATGTTCTGAACAGTATTCAGTTCATCTTATGAAACGCTATCACAAAAACTATCAAAGAAACTTCAAGTTTGTGGGGTTTCATCAAAATTTTAATTGCCAAACATTACTTCCCACATAGCACACATATTTGTTGGTATGTTAGTATCTTGCCTCTTGTAGCTGCACAGAGTTCTAGGAAACTAACAAATAATACTTTGTGAGTATTGCCGCATTACTAAAAATAATTAAATTTGTAATTATTAATTGAAGTAAACAAATTTAACTGCACTCAAATCATGAAAATTACCTCTGAGCAAGCCAAAGAACTAATCAGCTTAGTACAACAAGCAGAAATCCCAGCAGTTTTTGAGCAGCTAAGAGAACTGGGGTTAAATTCACCAGATTTGAATGCTCTTGAGAGAGAATTTATTTTTGGAAAATACACCCATGAGTTTTATGACAGGTTGCAAGTATATATCAAGTCAATGACTGTGAGCAATACCATTGCGATGGTACAACCCAAATATGACGTATTTATCGGGTATTCGCATCAAAACCAATCAGAGGTAGAGCAGCTTGTGCAAATCCTCAGAGAACAAAACCTGTCTGTTTTCTTTTTTGAACACAGCCTGCAGATGGAGTTAGAGAAAGTGAATCTAGCACTCAAAAATAGCACTCACTTTGTATTTTATTGTACCACAGAGGCTATTCAGACTCAAGAAGTAGAGCGAGAATACTCAATCTTTTTCAAGGAGGCCCACAGTAAATCTCCAAGTACAAGAAAATTACTTATCTTGGAGGGTATAAACTTTCATGGTGAGCTGGTTCCTGACCTGCTCAAAGACGTGCCTACTTTCAAAGAGGTGAAAGATATACTCATCGCTCTTGGTAAAATGAGCCCAGAAGAAAGTAATAAAATAAGAAAAGAAGAATACTATGAGCTTTATAAGGCATTTTACAATGATGGTCTTATCACAGAAAAAGAAAGAAATATCTTACGCAAACATCAACTCAATTTACACCTTACTGATGTACAAATCGCTAGTGTAGAAGAAGCTTGCCAGAAAGAGGCACAAGAAAAGAAAAATACAGCACTTAGCACACCTCAAGCTGCTCATGTACAAAATAACAAGCTTACGCGCACCGCTACGCCAATCCAACAGCCTCAAAATACCCCCAAAAAGTATAATCCACTCATATTTGTAGGGGGAGGCGTGGCAGCAGTCATTCTAATTCTGTTTTTTGTTTTCACTTTTAACAATAACAAAGCCTCTGATGAAGAATACAATACAACTGAAGATGCAAGTAATACAAATATCACACAGACCAATCCGCAAACAGGAGAAACACCTTACAATGAAACAGAGTATCCTGAACCACAAGAACAAATAGATGGAAATTACTCCTCTGATACATCTCCAACACCCACCCAAGAGCAGATTCCTTATCATTTATTTGGCACTTACGATTGCTACGACTGTCAGGGTCCATACTCTATTATTGTAGATAATGGAATTGTGACACCAGAAGGATATAGTGAATCTTTCCAAATTACAGATATTATTCAAGATAATCAGTATTTAAAATATTCGTTGACGGGAAACAATGGTAGTGGGACTTTATATATTGATGCCAATCAAGCTATTTTTACAGGGCAATCAGGTGAAGTCAATCATTTCGCAAAACGCCAGTAGTGTTTTTTGGTAGTTCGGGATTTATTGAAATCATCTCTCAGCAGGCTGGAAAATCGTACCCAGTTCAAGCACTTTTACTCGAGTCTATGGGCTGTTTATAACTGTAGAATGCTGTTAGTCAGTTCATTGACCTAATTTACAGCTAATAATTAACCGTTACCTAGCTTATGTTTGAAGCATCACCAAGAGGTACTTCTTCCCATATCCGCATTGCGTTGAACACTTTAAAATGGGTGAAACTCTCCAAATCTTTGGTATGAATGGGAGCAGGAAAAATGACATGTGCTTGGATAAGCCGCTTGCGCTGTGTACCCTCTAGCAACGGCACTTTGGGGGTAAGCCACTGCTGCCCATTCCAGAGCGCAATGTTGCCATAAGAAGTATCTCGAAGAAAACCCTGCTGTGTAATGAGTACATCATCAGCTTCTCCTCTTTGCAAATAAGCCGCTTGCAAGGCAGTTCTTTCAGTAAATTTAAAATTATATTGCATTTCAGGAACTTCTATGAGTGTTAGGCTTTGGATATTTGCCATCTGATAGGGCTGAAAATTGATTTCTTGCACTACGGTACCATAGACAACTCTACATTTGAAAAGCCCTTCACCTAGTTTATCAGGGATTGTGAGCCTTGATAAATCTATGGGAGATTGCCTAGGAAAGTAGCTTTCAAAAGTACGATTGACCCTTTCTTGGTGGGCTTCAAGCTGTGCAAACTGCTGCTCAAATACTCTGATACTTTCTATGAATGTGGGCATTGTTTAGGTGCAATTAAAGATTTTCATTTCCTTTTTTCTTGTTGAGCGCATCTCTTACCCTTCTTGCACTTTCATAATCTTCTTTGGCAATAAGATTTTCTAGCATCTTCTCTAATTCTTCTTTGGTATATTCTTCTAATGTACCTCTTTTTGCTGCAAACGATTTGCTTTGGTCAATGTCTAATCCATTTTGTTGTAAAACTTCTTTGGCTACATAAATGGCACACTGAAAACGCACCGCCAAGGCAAGGGCATCTGAGGGGCGCGCCTCTACTTTCTTGATTTGATTGCTTTCACATTTGAGCGAAAGCTGGGCATAGAATATTTCTTGTTCGTATTTGTAGATAAATACTTCTGAGAGTGTGCAGTGCAAGGCTTGGAGTGTTTGGGCAAACAAATCGTGGGTAATGGGTCTTACAGGGTTTATTTTCTCTAAGGTTACAGCAATGGCTTGTGCTTCGTGAAGCCCTATAATGATGGGCAACCTTTTTAAGCCCTCTATATCTTCTAGTATCACCACAAAGTTATCTTTTTGCGATTGGCTATCTGCTAATGCAATGATATTCATCTCTATTTTTGGAATGGCTTCTGTACCCATAAGTTTTAGTGGTGCTTTATAAAAACGCAAAGTTCTTCTACCTCATCAAAAGGTGCTATCACTTCACCTGCTGAAATCAATTTGAACAAATTTTCGCGCTCAATCTCTACGCTGTACTCTTTTTCAAGATACAAAAATTTGCCTTCCTCTTTTAAAATAGTTATCTCATAGACATCAAAGGCATAACGCAAATATGCCTTGATGTCGGCAAGACTGGGAGTATCTTTTTCCATAAAATCAAGCAACTGTGGTCATATTTTCATACAATACAAAAGTACCAAAACCTAAGCAAACTATGGCTGAAAGCAAAATTAAAAGCATCTTGATATTGGTATTGAGTGAAAAACTCTTTGAAAAAGGCATACTAAACAGACTAGAAGCTACCAACATTCCTACTACCGACCCTAACCCAAAAATCAATAGATAAGTGATACTAGAGATAGGTTCTTTGATTTCAGTCATTACCAGCAGCACCATGGCCCCACTACCCGCCAAACCATGCACCAAACCTACACTGTATGCTAGGTGATGCTTATGACTATGGTCTATAACATGGGCTTGCGCCTGACTTTCTTGAAACTGCCAAAGCTTATACAATCTTTGTAAGCCCAAAGCTATCAGCATCACACCTACCAATGCCTCCAAGTAGCGAAAGTCACTCTCAAGAACTGTAAATTTACCCAAAATAATCACCAAACCAATCAATACAATGGTAGAGGTATGTCCTAAGCCCCAAAATACACCATCTTTGAGTGCAAGCATGGTCTTTTCGCGCTTTGTTACCAGTGCACTAATCGCTACCAAGTGGTCGCCCTCAAAGGCATGGGTAAAGCCCAAAAATGCAGCAAAGGCAAATAAGGTAAAAATATTTTCCATAAAAATTTATTGTGTTTATTGACTCATTAAAATAATTTTGCTTTTCTCTAGGTTAAAATTACTAAAGAAATTAAAACAACACAAAAAAGTATGGTATTTTTCATATTTTTCTGTTTCTGGGGCATGACCTCAATGAATCATGAAAGCTAGACCCTACAACATGACAAAAGAAATTCCCCCTTTGAGGGTTAGGGTGCTGTTAGTGATTGCTTTTCCTAATTCCTAATGACCAATGGCTTTTTTTACTACGGCAGGACAAAAGAAATTCCCCCTTTGGGGGGTTAGGAGGCTGTTCCTTCGGGGGTAAGGGGCTTTAGGGCTTTTAGGAAACTCCTCACTCCTTCTCTAGCAAGCCACTTCGGCGTAGCAGTGCTTCGGGCTGAGGTTCTCTGCCTCTGAATTTCTTATACAGTTCCATAGGGTCTTCGCTTCCTCCTTTGGAGAGTACATTTTCGGCAAAACTTTGGGCGACTTCGGCATTGAAAATGCCTTTTTCTAAGAAAAACTCAAAAGCATCGGCATCAAGCACCTCTGCCCATTTGTAGCTGTAATAGCCTGAGGAATAACCTCCTTGGAAAATATGCGCAAAACCTACACTAATGTTTGTGTTAGGCACTTCGGGCAGTAATTGCAAGGCTTTCAGGGTTTCGGTTTCAAACGCTCCTACTGAACTTACCTCTTTGGTATCTTGGCTGTGCCAAGCCATATCCAGCAAGCCTAAGCTAATTTGTCTTACGGTTTGGTAGCCTTCATTGAAATTGGCAGAGGCTTTGATTTTCTCGATTATCTCTAAGGGTATAGTTTCTCCTGTTTGGTAATGCCTTGCAAAAATATCTAAGGTATCTTTTTCATAGACCCAATTTTCCATTACTTGTGAAGGCAGTTCTACAAAATCCCAGAATACACTTGTGCCTGAAAGACTCTCATAAGTAGTATTGGCAAGCATGCCGTGCAGGGCGTGTCCGAACTCGTGGAAAAGTGTCAGTACTTCGTTGAGTGTAAGCAAAGAAGGCTTGGTAGGCGTGGGTTTGGTAAAGTTGCAGACAATAGAAACGTGCGGGCGTTGATTTTTGCCTTCTTTGATTTTTTGTCCTCTGAAAGAAGTCATCCAAGCACCTTGTCTTTTGCCCTCTCTGGGGAAGAAATCAGCATAAAAAACAGCCAAGTGCTTGTCATTTCTATCTTTCACCTCATAAGTTACTACTTCGGGGTGGTACTTCGGAATATTGTTGTTTTCAATAAATTGTAAGCCATATAGTTTACGTGCTACTTCAAAAACACCTGCTTGCACTTTATTGAGTTCAAAATAAGGCTTCAAGGCTTCATCATCAATTTGAAATTTCTCTTTTTTGAGTTTTTCAGCATAGTAGGCAAAGTCCCATCTTTCTAGGGTTTCGAGTCCATCTAATTTAAAGGCATATTGCTGAATTTCTTGTACGTCTTTTTGTGCGGCAGGCATTGCCTTCTCGAGAAGTTCTTTCAGAAAAGACTGCACCTTTTCAGGTTTGCTTGCCATGCGCTCCTCGAGCGTAAAATGTGCGTGCGAAGCATAGCCAAGTAAATCTGCCCTTTGATGTCGGAGTTGTGCAATGCGTTTTACAATCTCTTGGTTATCAAATTCATTGCTTTTGAGGCATCTAGAGTTGAAAGCAATGAACATTTCTTGACGCAATTTGCGATTGCTACAATACGTAATAAAAGGCACATAGCTAGGATAAGCCAGCGTAAAAACCCACTTACCTTCCAAGCCTTTTTGGGTGGCAGTAGCGACAGCTGCCTCGATTGCCCCTTCGGGCAAACCTTCCAAATCTGCTTCCTCTTCAATCACCAGCTGATAAGCATTGGTTTCGGCAAGGGCATTGTTGCCAAATTGCAAACAAAGTTGTGCCAATTCTTGGTCTATTTCACGGAGTTGTTTTTTGTCTTCTTCCCCTAGATTAGCTCCATTGCGCACAAAAGCCTTGTATCTTTTCTCCAGCAGAGTGCTTTCTTCTGTACCAAGACCAAGTCCATCTTTTTGCTCAAAAACAGCTTTGACACGCTCAAAAAGCACCTCATCAAGCAAAATGTCATTGCTAAATTTTGTCAGCAAAGGAGAAATCTCTTGAGCCAAGGCTTGCAATTCGGGGCTAGTTTCGGCATGGTTAAGGTTGAAGAAAACTGCCGTTACTATGCCCAGCCTCTCGCCAGCGTTCTCAAGAGCCTCTATGGTATTGGCAAAAGTAGGCTTTTCAGTTTGGTCTTTGATGGCTGCTACTTCTTGGCGTGCCGCTGCAAGGCAGGCTTCTACGGCAGGCAAAAAGTGCTGTGTTTCTATACTTGAAAAAGGGGCGGTTTCAAAAGGAGTTTCAAATTTGGTTAATAATGGATTTTGCATATCTCTGTTTATTTGGTCTGTTTATTTTTAGTTATTCTGTAAAAATAAGCGTTTTTTATGAGAAATTGCTATGATTTTAGCCAGAATTTGGAGAGGACTGTCCGCTACCTTTGGTTTAGCACACTGAACTTACCTCACAGTTTGCAGACCCGCTGCACGCCAAGCACTGATGCCGCCACGCATATCATAGATTTTTGTAAAACCCAGACTGCTCAACTGACGAGTAGCCGCAGCACTTCTACCTCCTACGGCACAATACACAAAGACAGGCTTGTTCTTATCTAGTTTGCTGATTTTATCCTGAAAACTAGGGTCAGAAATATTGAAGTTCAGAAAGCCCTCCAGATGCCCTGAGGCAAACTCTTGGGGCGTGCGAACATCAATGCGCTGTGCCTTTGAAGTGTTTTCTTGCAGCTTTTTCTGAAATTCTTGTACGCTTACCGCCGATTGACCATTGGCTTGGCAAGCTATCAGCCAAGATACCATCAAAAATATCATAGAAAAATTAAGTAATTTCATTAGTTCTCTTAGGTTTATTTTATATTAACAAATTATGATACTAAAATATGTTAGCAGCCTGAATAGTTCCATAAAAGCAAGCCAGCTGCACAGAAATCTAAAAATACAGCTATTTTTGTGGGAAGAACACTCGGTAATGATTTTTTTTCCTAATTTTACTCCAAAAAACTATGAAGTTGAAGACATTGCTATTTACACTTAGCACCTTGGTTTTGCTGGTAGTCTGTGTTTTTTTGGGTTATCACCTGCTCTCACCTGGCAAAATACTCAAAGCAGCCAATACACTTCCCCAAAAAGCCCCTCAATCTCCTACGGTCTTGTTTGCCCTCCGTGGCTTGGCTACAGATTCAAGCCACATCAGCCTCGAAGAGCTTGGCCAACGTTACTGCCAAGGCAAAGTATATGTACTCGCCTCTGTGAAACCACTTGCAGACAGTATCTTTCAATGCCAAAATGGTCGCATTCTCTCTCACCTGAAAGACTTTTACCAACTTGCCAAAACAGAAATTTTGATTAGCGATATTGAGCATCTACACAACAGGTACACCACGCTTGCCATTGATAGCATAGATTATTTTAGCAATCCTACCAAATATCCACTCAAAGTAAATGGAGCTGAAGGAGCGTTCGATTATCAAAAGAACATCACCAAATTTATGCACACAGGCGTAACTGCCATTACACGCAACACAGGGCTAATGGCAGACCAAAAGGGAACAGATTATATCATAGAAGGAGTAAAATCTTATTTTCAAGATGCTGATTTTGTGCATATTAGCAATGAAGTAAGTTTTTATCCCGACTGTAACTATGACTACTCACAGCCGGGAGTCTATCGTTTCTGCTCCAAAGAGCGAGATTTTCAGGCTTTTATTGATTTGAATGTGAACATTGTAGAACTGACGGGCAATCATAATCTTGATTTTGGCACAGAAGGCTATGAGCAAACTTTTGAATGGTATCAAAAACATCAAATGAAAACTTTTGGAGGAGGGTTGAGCATGGAAGAGGCAAACCGCCCTTTGCTCATTGATTTGAAAGACGGCTTTCAAATGGCTTTTGTGGGTTTTAGTGAAAGTTGCCCTGTGGCAGAGTGTGGCAGACCCAACCGCCCACAAGGGGCAAATGCCTACCAGCGCGAAAAAGCACGCAAGACACTCGCCACTTTAAAACAAAATCCAAAAGTAAAATATATTTTTGCCTCTGTGCAGTTCAATGAAGTGGACTCTTACAGCCCTACTGCTACACAAAATCAAATAAGCAGAGATTTGATAGACTTTGGGGCAGACTGTGTTTATGGCTCGCAAGCACATCAAGTACAGAAAATAGAATTTTACAAAGATAAGCCTATCTTTCATGGCTTGGGTAATTTCTTGTTTGACCAAATACACCGCATAGGCGTAAAACAGGGTTATTTCTTAGCGCATTATCTCTACAAAGGGCGTGTAGTGCAGTCAAGAATTATTTATACCATGATTTCGGCAGGAAGACGACCCGAAATTGCTAGCCCAGAAGAGGCGCAGGTCATCAAAAACATTGTCTTTGATGATGCACTGATGTACAAGTAATTGTAAAACAAATTCAAAGTTTAAACTTTTTTAAATCTGTAAAACTAAAAACATTATGAACATAAACATTAAATTCGTACCCTTTTTTATTGTATTGCTGTCTTTACTCATTACGGCTTGTGGCTCTGATGAGAATGTAGGACCTAGCCAAGAAGAAAAAAACCGCCAAATCCTGAACTACATTCAAGCCAATAACCTTGATGCACAGCAAACTGCTTCGGGTGTGTATTATGTAGCATTGGATACTCAAGGAAGTACACGTAGCCCCGAACAAGGCGACTTGTTGACCCTCAATGTTGATGGAGGCTACCTCAATGGAAGCGACCTCCCCATAGAAAACCCTATCGTGCGGTTTCCCTACCAAGCCCAAGTCATAAATATCCAAATTGAAGATGTGCTTTCTTTGTTTAAAGAAGGCAACAAAGTAAAAATCTTTGTTAGCAATGGCGACCCTGTAGTTTTTTATGATATAGAAATCCAAAAAATCCGCTCTGAAGAAGAACAAATAGAAGATTATATCACTGAAAATGAGCTTGAAGTAGAAGTAACCAACTCAGGCCTACGCTATGTCATAGAAGAAGAAGGTACAGGCGACAACCCCATACAGGGCAATTTTGTAAGTGTCAATTATCAGCTTTTTGATATGCAGAATGAACTTTTGGATAGCTCAGGTAGCAGTGG
>CAYZQI010000123.1:0-14500 GCA_964480455.1 uncultured Cytophagaceae bacterium | reverse complement strand
CCTAAGCTACTGATAAACAAATACTTATGGAGTATATTAATAACTACAAATTAAAGAATTAAGTCATCTTACACAACTTTATTTATATTTATCTGAAATGGTAAGCCAGTTAATTAAAAGAAAAAATCAACTGGCTAGCCAATGACAATCAGAGATACTCCATCTATGACTCACTTTTTTTATCCGAAGGGCAATGTACTAGCAGTTCTGAAAATATTTTTAGCAAAAAATCGCAACTACTACACTGCCATTAGAGTAAAAGCAAGTACTTTTCATCTATTTTATCAAAAAAACAGACTACAATGCAAAAAAAAGTTAAACAATACCTACTTTTCTTGTGTCTATTGCTCGTTTTTACGCACACAGTAAAAGCTGACCAGCTCGCTTGGATTACAAAAGAGCAAGCCGCAAAAGCCGTTACATTTCTTCAAAAACATAAAAAAGTCATCTTACATTGTGCTTGTTGCGACAATGACCCAAAGGAAAAAGTTAGGATCAAAAACATCACTTACCGACACCCTACTATGGCAGGTGAAGAACAAAAAGACTACTATCAAGTATTTGTAACCATCAAAGTAAATGGAAAATGGGAAGAAATAGGGCTTGACTTGGCGTATGTCCATATCAAACAAGACAGAGAAGCACACTGCCTTGGCAAAGTACTAGGATTTGAGTGCGACCCCTGCACAGAGCCGTTTGCTTGGAAATTATAAAAATAAACACGCATTTGCTAAAAAAATGGGATTGGTAAGACTTATCAATCCTATTTTCATACCCTCCAAGAAGAGTAAATCTCAACTCATTCAGCAATTCTTCTAGTAAGAAAAATAAGATTCCAAAAAAACAAAAAAACGCACAATTAGTCATAACAATAGATACTAAACCAAAAAATACCATGGAAGTACTTAACAACAATTACTGTAAGATTATCTATTTAGCTGAAGATAATTTTTTTTATGTGAAATGGTACGATAATTCTTGTTGGCACTTGAACGAAAGTCAATACCAAAAATACTTCGATCTGTATGTAGAACAGGTAGAAAAATACAAAGTAAAAAATGTACTCCACGATATGCGTGAGGCTACTTTTACTATCTCACCCGAGCTACAGGCATGGACTTATGAAAATATGTTCCCAAGATTGGTAGCAGCAGGGCTAAAAAGATTGGCTATGCTGGTGAGCCACGACTTGATTGTGTCTATCTCAGTAGAGCAAGTAATGGAAGACGGAGACAAAAGCAATAGCTTGTTTGAGACGTGCTATTTTGAAGATAAATCAGAAGCAATGCAATGGATAATTGGTAAAGAAATAGCAATTGAATTGTGAGAGAACTCACTGACTTAGTAATGGTTAATTATTAATTGTCAGTTGTTAGCTAAGTCAATTAATTGATTACCAATAATTCACAACTGAAAGTATCGAAAATTATTTTTTACATTTTCTTTAACAATGGTTTAAGGCACTTTGCTCGAGCGTTGAGGCAAAAGAAATACGAATCAAAGCATTGGTTGATTGGCTTGCTCTGTTAGTCAAAAAGCCTGCACGAGGTTATAGTTGTGTAATATTTTATATTTACTGTATCATCTTATACTTCTCAATTATTTACAAGCCTAAAGATAAGTAAATTCGTTGGAAATGTATTAGTTTTGTAAAACCAAAAGCACACACAAGCTTTTGTGAAGCCAAACGAATTTATTCATCTAAAAAAGAGATATAAAATGATAGAAACGCCCACCACTATTCTCAAAGATACTCAAGTCTTTGACCTCATCAATTTAGAAAAAACCCGCCAAATGCAAGGCATTGAGCTAATTGCCTCCGAAAACTTCGCCTCCGAAGCAGTCATGCAGGCCATGGGCTCAGTGCTTACCAACAAATACGCCGAAGGCCTGCCTAACAAACGCTACTACGGCGGCTGTGAGGTAGTTGACCAAATTGAGCAACTTGCCATCGACCGCGCCAAAGAACTTTTTGGCGCAACTTGGGTAAATGTGCAGCCCCACTCAGGCGCACAAGCCAATGCCGCAGTCATGCTGGCAATCTTAGAAGCTGGCGACAGAATACTGGGCTTTGACCTCGCCCACGGCGGACACCTTACACACGGCTCTACTGTCAATTTTTCTGGTAAACTTTATCAGCCTCACTTTTACGGCGTAGAGCCTGATAATGGGCTAATTGACTGGGACAAGGTGGAGCAAAGTGCCATAGAAGCACGCCCTAAATTGCTTATCTGTGGTGCTTCTGCTTATTCACGCGATTGGGACTATGCACGCTTGCGCCAAATTGCCGACCAAGTAGGTGCACTGCTCTTAGCAGACATCTCGCACCCCTCAGGCCTGATAGCCAAAGGTCTGCTCAATGACCCCTTAGAGTATTGTCATATTGTAACTACTACTACCCACAAAACCCTCAGAGGTCCTCGCGGGGGTATGATTATGATGCGCAATGATTTTGAAAACCCCTTCGGTATCAAAACACCCAAGGGTGAACTCAAAATGATGTCTGCATTGCTTGATGGTGGTGTATTCCCTGGCACACAAGGCGGCCCTCTCGAGCATGTCATTGCCGCCAAGGCAGTCGCTTATCGTGAAGCACTAGATGACGCTTTTTATATTTATATGATTCAAGTGCAAAAAAATGCACAGGCCATGGCAAAGGCTTTCGTAGAAAGAGGTTATAAAATTATCTCTGGAGGCACTAATAACCACCTCATGCTCATAGACTTACGCTCTAAAAATCTGACAGGTAAACTTGCCGAAAATACACTCATCAAGGCAGATATTACCATCAACAAAAACATGGTACCTTTTGATGACAAATCACCTTTTGTTACTTCAGGTATGCGTGTGGGTACGGCTGCCATCACTACTCGCGGCCTGCTTGAAACAGATATGGAGCGCATCGTAAGCTATATTGATGAAGTATTGATGCACCACGATAACGACACTAAAATTACGGCTGTCCGCAAAGAAATTAATGCTTGGCTACAAGAGTATCCTTTGTTTAAGTATTAAAATGGTTTCCTTGTTAGATGGTTTTATGGTTTCCTTGTTAGATGGTTTTATGGTTTCCTTGTTAGATGGTTGGCTTGTTGGGCTACGCAGTAAAGTCAAGTAATAAGGTAACAAGCCAATAAACCAACAAGGAAACAAGCCAATAAACCAACAAGGAAGCAAGCCAATAAACCAACAAGGTAACAAGCCAATAATAAAACAATAAAAAAATAGTATGCCACTAGACCAAATAACCAACGAAGATTTAGAAAAACAGGCAAGTAAAATAGACCCTGAGGCAGCAGAAATTGAGGCTTCTGAGATGTCATTCTTAGACCATCTGGAATTACTCCGCTGGCATCTGATTAGAGGCTTGATAGCTGTAGGTTTTTTTATGGTATTGGCATTTGTGAATGGCTCGTGGGTGTTCAAGAATATCATTTTTGCGCCTACACGTACTGATTTTTGGACTTACAGACAACTGTGCCTCATGGGCGAATGGCTCAACTCTCCGGTATTGTGTATAGATTCTATGAATTTTATCATTCAAAGTCGCACCTTGAGCGGACAGTTTTTTATGCACATTACTGCATCAGTCATTTTGGGTTTGGTCTGTGCTTTTCCTTATCTTTTTTGGGAGATTTGGCGTTTTGTTAGACCAGGTCTTTACAAGAAAGAGCAGAAAGCAGCAAGAGGGGCTACTTTTTATGTGAGTTTGTTGTTTATCTTAGGCGTACTGTTTGGATACTATATTGTAGCACCACTTTCTATCAATTTTCTTTCTAATTATCAGATAGACCCGAGTATTCGCAATGAGTTTGACATTATTTCTTACGTTTCTACCTTGGTTACATTGGTTTTGGCTTGTGCTTTTTTGTTTCAGTTGCCCATTGTAGTTTTCTTCTTGGCGCGCGTGGGGTTGATTACACCTAAGTTTATGCGTACTTATCGCCGTCATGCCATTGTGATAATTTTGATACTTTCTGCCATTATTACACCGCCCGATGTTTTTAGCCAAGTATTGATTGCCATTCCTCTGAGTTTTCTGTATGAGATGAGTATTGGTATTGCTGCAAGGGTAGAGAAAAAATATTTTCCTGAGCTAAAATAGCCTGTTTTTGCGTTACAAAAGATGAAAGATGAAGATGAAAAAAAGGTGGTTTGTGTCCTCACGAACCACAAATAAGTAATTTTTAAAATTCTCACTCCCCTGTGGTTCGTGGCTTCACGAACCACGGAAAACGAAACCCCCTAGTATGTCAGAACACTTACTATGGGGTTTTGTATGATTAGATGCTATCTTTTTTGCTTATTATTTTTCCAATAATTTTCTGATTTTACTTGCCTTTGTTTTGAGTTTACCAGCCGTAGAGCGCGGAATACTCATGGTTGTTAGTTCATCATCTTCTTCAAAAAGCCCTCCGTTAGATTCGCCTTGCCCACGTTTGTAAGTTTCTACTTCTTGTTTTTCTTCATAGATGGTTTTCATTTCTTTGAGCAAAGTTTTTACTTTCTCATCTGCAAGGGTTTTGCAGCCATTGTCTGCCAAGAGGATAAGCTCCTCCAGGTCTTTTTCCATCTTGAGCAAGGCAACTACTTGCGGGCCACCCCCTTTGCCAGTAGAGGCTTGTAGTTTTTCACAATTTTCTACAAACTTACCCAGCCAATAGCCCATACTAAAATTAGGCTCAAGCACCTCTAAATCATCACTTTGCTGTGTGATGCACTGCTGAATAGGTCTATCCATTTGAGGATTACTTTGTGCTTGAAGTGTATGCAAAAAAGCAATACCTGAGATTAGAAGCACACTCACTGTCAATTTTGTTATTTTCATCTTTATTATTTTTTTGAATATTTATTGGATACGTATAATGTAACGGGTGATGCCTAATTTTTTTTGTAATTTTTCAATTTTCTTCAAGAGGTCTTCGGCATCGCCTTTGTCCATTTTGGCTTGTACTTGCTCATCTTCAAACAAATCGCTCTCTACCGTTTCTTTGCTATAGACAATCTTATTTTCATAGATTTTTCTGATGTCTGCTAGTTCGGTTTTTACTTTTGTTAGCTCGGGGCAAGTTTCGGCCAGTGCATGTAGTGCTATTACTTTTTCCTTTTGAGAGGCTATCTCACTCAAAAACTCTGCACTCAGTCGCTGGATTACTTTGCGTGTGTAGAACTGTAGCTCTGCTGTCCATTCTGAAAATTCAAACTTACCATCAAACTTTGCTTCCCACGTCAGGCATTCCTTGATGAAACCATCAAGTTGCTTTTCGCTTGGTGTAGGTTTTTTCTTTGCGTCATAAGTAACTTGGGCGTGGCTCAGGTCTGTAAAAAAGCACATACTTGCCAGCCCCAAAAAAAGGTACATAAAAAGATTTTGATGTTTCATTTTGGGTATATTTTGGTATTGTTCAGCGTAAATTTAGAAATTTTCTTTCTATTTCAGGCACTAATTTGTAAATTAGCTTTATGAAAATCAAACAAATCACACTCAAAACAGCCCAAGTGTATGAATTAAGCACTTTTTATACTGAATTATTGGGCTTTGAGAGGGTTGAAAGCTTAAACAAAAATAGTTTTGCCTGTAAAATAGGCACTTCTCTCTTACATTTTGAGCAAAGCACAATGGGGCAACCTACTTATCATTTTGCTTTCAACATTGCCGAAAACCAAATAGAAGCAGCTAAACAATGGCTTGCAGATAAAGGCGTCGAACTTTGTACTTTTGATAATAAACCCATCATAGATTTTCCCAATTGGAACGCACACGCTTTGTATTTTCTTGACCCTGCCCAAAATATAGTAGAACTCATCGCAAGGCACGACTTAAAAAGTACGGCTACTGAGGCATCTTTTACTACCAAGCATTTCCTTTGCATTAGTGAGATTGGTTTTCCCGTGCCAGATATTAAAGAATTTTATACTACACTTGCCACTCATTTTGAATTGCCTATCTATAGCCATATCAATAACATGACTAGCTTTTGTGCCGCTGGAAGTGCCGAAGGACTGCTGATTATAGTGCCATTAGAAAGAAATTGGTTTCCCACAGACCTCAAAAATGGCATTTATCCCATTACCGTTTACCTAGAAAACAGACCCGAAAAAAACTTTCAATATCAAGATTTGCCTTATCATTTCAAGATTAATCCAAGATAAAATAACATATTTCCTTGTAAATTAAATCAAAAGATACAGTCATTTTGTAATCTGGGCAAATTAAGCATAACTTTGAATCCAAAAAAATCTGAGGTGAGAAACAGCATGTGTATCATTTTTTGGCAAAGCAAACTTTGCCAAGCTTGTACTTTGCCTACTTTTTATCTGGCACAAAAACTTAACGTATGAAAATCTTAAAATTTGGTGGTTCGTCAGTACAAACCGCAGCACGTATCCAAAACATTATCCAAATCGTAGAAGCCGAACCTAAAACACGTGCCGTTGTTTGCTCTGCAGTAGGAGGTATTACAGATGAACTCATCGAGATTGCACGGCTTGCCCTACAAAAAGACCCTCAGTACAGCCAACGCCTGCTCAGATTGATTGATATACACATACAAATTGTGGAAGAACTGATTGTTTCAAGTCAAAAAAATGAGGTCATTCGTATTGTAGAAGAAACTACCCGCGAGCTAGGTGCACTTTTACAAGGTATTTCGCTGATTGGCGAATTGAGCCAACGTTCGCTCGATTATGTAGTGAGTTTTGGCGAGAGGCTCTCTTGCTTTCTGATTGCGGCGGCCTTTAATGAGGCAGGGCAGACATCAGAATACCTCGATGCACGCAAACTCATCCTTACTGACCACCAATTTGGTGCAGCCCAAGTGGATCTTGAGGCGAGCAATGCACTGATTCAAAACTATTTTGAGACCCACCCCAAGCTCCAAATCATAACGGGCTTTATCGCTGCCACTGCCGAGGGCATTACTACTACTCTAGGACGAGGAGGCTCAGACTACACAGCAGCTATCTTTGCCGCTGCCCTCTCTGCCGAAGAGTTAGAAATCTGGACTGATGTAGATGGTGTGATGACTGCCGACCCACGCAAAGTACAAAAAGCATATTCTATTCCCTCACTTTCTTATGAGGAAGCCATGGAAATGTCGCATTTTGGCGCAAAGGTCATTTATGCACCCACAATGATTCCTGTCTTACAAAAAAATATTCCTTTACGGATTCGCAACAGTTTTAATCCTGATTTTGAAGGCACTTACATCAAGGCGAAAGCCAACCGAGGCAAAGAAACCGTCAAGGGGCTGGCTTCTATTGATAAAGTTGCTTTGCTCAATCTCAAAGGTAGTGGTATGGTAGGTATCTCGGGGGTTTCGGCACGCTTATTTGGGGCATTGGCACAAGCCCAGATTAATGTCATTCTCATTAGCCAAGCTTCTTCCGAACACTCAATATGCTTTGCTGTAAAGCCCGATGATGCCCGCAATGCACAAAGTGCTCTTGAAAGTGCTTTTGCTGCAGAACTCGCACAAGGCTTGCTAGATGCCGTAGAGCTTTTTGAAGAAATGGCAATTGTGGCTGCTGTGGGCGAGAACATGCGCAATGCAGTGGGTATTGCTGGTAAATTTTTTACTGCCCTTGGGCGCAACGGAGTCAGTATTGCAGCCATAGCTCAAGGCTCTTCTGAGCTAAATATTTCTGTGGTGATTAAATGCCAAGACGAAGCAAAGGCTTTGCGTGTGCTACACCAAGCCTTTTTCCTTTCTGAAATCAAAACCCTGCACCTTTTTGTAGTAGGCATTGGCTTGATTGGAAAAGCTTTTTTGCAACAACTAGAAGCCCAGCAAGCGCACCTCTTGACAGCCTATAATCTTGACATCAAGCTGGTAGGGGTTTCTAACAGCCGTAAGCATTATTTTGCCGAGGAAGGCCTAGTACCTAGCCAATGGGAAAACTACCTTGAGCAATCTTCTGATGAGGCAGATATTGAGTTATTTGTCAAAAAAATGAAAAGGCTTAACTTAATCAACTCCATTTATATAGACAATACAGCCAATGCCGAAGTAGCCCAAACTTATGAGCAAGTACTTCGCTCAAGTATCTCCATTGTTACGCCCAACAAGATAGCTTCCTCGAGCAGTTTTGCCAAATACCAACTCTTGAAGCGTAGGGCAAAGCAACACGGCGTGCTTTTCTTATACGAAACCAATGTGGGGGCAGCTCTTCCCGTTATCAGTACTTTGCGTGATTTGATAGACAGTGGCGACCAAATCTTGAAAATTGAGGCGGTGCTCTCGGGTACACTCTCCTTTATCTTCAATTCTTTTGATGGTACGAAGCCTTTTAGCCAAGTGGTGCGCCAAGCCAAAGAAATGGGCTATACCGAACCCGACCCACGCGAAGACCTTAATGGCAGTGATGTAGGGCGAAAAATCCTGATTTTGGGGCGTGAAGCAGGTTACCCACTCGAATTTGATGATGTAAGTATTCAAGCCTTCTTACCTCCAGCTTGTATGGAAGCAGCTTCGGTTGATGATTTTTTTGTGGCGTTGGCGCAGTCAGATGATTATTTTATGCAAATGCTCAAAGATGCCCAAAACGAAGGAAAGTTACTGCGCTACATTGCTAAGTTTGAGCAAGGTAAAGTAGAGGTAGGGCTGCAAGCAATAAATAGTACCCACCCTTTTTACTCACTTTCAGGCAGTGATAACATCTTGGCATTTACTACGTTACGCTATCCTGAGCGACCCTTGGTAGTGAAAGGCTCTGGAGCAGGAGCAGAAGTTACGGCAGCAGGGGTCTTAGCAGATATGATTCGAGTGGCAAATTATTTGTGATAAATTCGTTTGAACTACAAAAATAATCAAGTCGATTTCCATCAATTTTATTGATATTTTGCCTACTAACTAAATCCTAAAAATTATGAACCTTAAAAACTATTATTTATCTGCTATTTTATGCCTACTAGGTTGCTATCTCCCTGCACAAGCACAATACTTAAAAGATGCAAAAGCCGTAGATGCTCACACAGAAGAAATCATGCAAGCCATTGGAAAGTTTGACTTTAAAACAGCTTTTCAAACTTTGAAGCAATACAGCATCATCGAGAAAGAAAAACTTGATGAATTGCAAACACTTACTACAGAGCAACTTACTGAGCTGAGTATCAAGCAAGGAAAAATAGAGCGTGTAGCATTTGTAAAAGACATCAAAATAAAAGATTTTTTGGTTAAAAAAGTCTATGCATTGCTGTATGAAGAAATGATAATTCAATTTCAAATCATCTATTATCAAAATTCAAAAGGCTGGACAATGTATAATTTCAAATACAATGATAAAATTCATGAGCTGATAGAAGTAGCTGAGGACTAACTATGGGCTTGTAATTATGTGGTTGATGTTATATAATCTATTAAAATAGTACTAATTTAGTTAAAAGTAAAACTATTTTTGATGAAATTATAAAGAATAACAAAAAAACCTAGCACTAAAGGTTTTTCCTTACAAGGTTTTGCTTTATTTTTGAGGAAATAATTAGGAAACTTCCGATAACTATAAATCTTAATTTTTATTTTAATTTTGCAATCTAAATTAAAGCATGCTTGATAAGATATGAATCTAAAATTAAAAAAAGGGTTTGACATTCACCTTGCTGGAAAAGCCAAGCAAGAACTAGGTAATGATGTAATGTCCGAGACGTACTCTTTTAAACCTACCGACTTTAAATCAATTACAAGACCAAAGGTATTAGTGAATGAAGGGGAAACTGTTAAAGCAGGTACTCCTATCTTTCGGGATAAAAAAAACGAGCGTGTCTGCTTTTGTGCCCCTGTAAGTGGTGAGGTCTTGGCAATACAGCGCGGTGCAAAAAGATTTCCCGAAGAATTTAAAATACTTGCTGACTCAGAGATACAGTATGTTGAGTTTCCTAAATATTCAGAATCAGACATAGTACGCCTCAGCAGAGAAGAAGTGCTAGAAGCTATGCTTCAAAGTGGCGTTTGGCCTAACCTCATCGAGCGACCTTTTGGGCTAGTAGCCAACCCTGAAAATGAGCCCCGCGATATATTTATATCGGCTTTTGATACACACCCCCTTGCCCCTGATTATGAGTTTGTATTTAAAGGGCAAGAAAAATACCTCCAAACAGGCATAAATGCACTCCAAAAACTTACCAAGGGGCGTATACACATTTCTGTTCCCTCAGGAAGCAGCTCATTGTTCAAGTCGCTTCAAGGCGTACAAATCCATGAAGTAGCAGGCGTGCACCCCGCAGGTAACGTAGGTGTGCAAATTCATCATATTGCTCCTATCAATAGAGGTGAATTTATCTGGACTACCACTCCCTATGGCTTGCAGCAAATCGGTCGCTTATTTATTGATGGGCGTTATGATGCCTCTAAGATAGTTGCGCTGGCAGGTTCGGAGGTAGCAGAACCCAAGTATTACAATATCATCAATGGAATTTCCATTGAAAAGCTCTTGAAAGAAAAATTGAAAGATACCCATTACAGAATTATCTCTGGTAATGTACTAACTGGTGAGAAACTAACTATGCAGGATAGCATTGGCTTTCATCACAATTTAGTTACGGTTATTCCTGAGGGAGATGATTATGAGTTTTTGGGCTGGATATTACCAACTGCCAAGAAGTTGAGTTTTCACCGCGCTTTTGGTTTATTTTCTTTCTTATCACCCAAAAAAGAACGGGTTTTGAATACCAATATGAATGGTGAGGAGCGCGCTATCGTGCAAAGTGGTGTTTTTGAGCAAGTTTTGCCCATGGATATTTATCCTGTATATTTGCTTAAAGCTATCTTAACCAATGATTTTGAAGAAATGGAAGCACTAGGCATTTATGAAGTAATAGAAGAAGATTTGGCTCTTTGCGAATTTGTAGATGTATCTAAAATGGACATTCAACAACTTCTCAGACAAGGCCTTGATGCCTTACACGAAGCATAGAAAGTTATGAAACTTTTTGCTTAGACGCTTCATTCAAGTAGAAAAAGACAGAAAATTAAAACGTAAATAGGAATATGAAATTCATTAGAAACACTCTAGACAAAATCAGACCTGCCTTTGAAAAAGGAGGTAGATTTGAGAAACTGCATCCTGCCTATGATGCTTTTGAAACCTTCGCCTTTGTACCTAAGCATACTACCCCCGCCAAAGGAGCGCAAATTCGTGATGCTGTGGATATGAAGCGCCTGATGATGACCGTAATTATTGCTATGGTACCTGCACTTTTATTTGGTATCTGGAATACAGGGCACCAGCACTTTCTTGCCACAGGTCAAGAAGGAACTTTCATTCAAGAAATTTTGATTGGAGCCTGGGTGGTGCTTCCTGTTGTAGTGGTCTCTTATGCAGTAGGGCTGGGCATTGAGTTTTACTTTGCCATACAAAGAGGACACTCTGTCAATGAAGGTTACCTTGTAACAGGTATGCTAATTCCGCTAGTAATGCCGCCCACTATTCCTTTGTGGCAAGTAGCCGTAGCCACAGCTTTTGCCGTAGTGGTAGCCAAAGAAGTATTTGGAGGTACAGGCATGAATATCTTGAATATAGCCATGACCGCACGCGCTTTCTTGTACTTTGCTTATCCTGGCAACATGGCAGGTGCCACCGATGTATGGGTTTATACAGGTGGAGAAAAAATTGTAGATGGTTATACAGGTGCTACAGCACTTGGTATTGCAGCCGACCCCAATACACAAAACGCCTTAGCCTCTTTTGGTTCTTTTTTCTCATTTGAGAATCTTTTTATCGGGGCTATTCCAGGTTCTATTGGTGAGACCTCTGCTTTGATGTGCGTAATTGGTGCAGCAATACTCATCTTAACGGGTGTAGGGAGTTGGAAAATCATTGCAAGTGGATTCGTAGGTGCATATTTGATGGGCTTACTTTTCAATGTTGTACCTGGTGGAAACGCCTTTACACAACTTCCGGCGCATTATCACCTCGTTATGGGAGGTTTGGCATTCGGTATCGTATTTATGGCTACCGACCCTGTATCAGCAGCACAGACCGAAGTGGGCAAATGGTATTATGGCTTTTTGATTGGTGCACTGACAGTGCTGATACGTGTATTTAACCCTGCCTATCCTGAGGGAATTATGCTGGCAGTATTGTTGATGAACGTTTTTGCACCTTTAATTGATTATTACGTAATAGATGCCAATAAAAAACGAAGACTAAAAAGACTTAAACTGAAAACTGCATAACATTATGGAAAAGAAATCAAACGGATACATCTTATTTTATACTATTGCACTGACAGTCATCTGCGGCTCATTACTTGGAATAGCCTCAGAAGCACTCAAACCTTTAAAAGAAGCAAATGTTGCTTTTGATACTAAAAGGAACATATTAAGCGCAACTATGGATTTAGCGGGTAAATCCCCAAAAGAAATAGAACAACTGTACAGCATATTGGTACGCAATACTTATGTATTAGACAAAAGTGGGCAACCTATCAATAACTTAAAGGCTGACCAAGTTTCTATTAAAGAAGAGTACAGAAAGCTCAAAGATGGAGGAGATTATCAACTACCTATATATGAGGTAGCAACGCAAGAAAACCCTGAACAAATAGCTTATTATGTATTGCCTATGTATGGCTTTGGACTTTGGGACGACATTTGGGGCTATGTAGCCTTAGAAAAAGACCTAGAAACTATCAAAGGAACAGTTTTTTTGCATAAGGGCGAAACACCTGGACTAGGGGCTAGAATTGCCGAGAAAGAAATTCAAGAACGTTTTGAAGGTAAAAAAATCATCAATGGTGGTAAGTATGTGGCTATGCAAAAAGGAGAAGGCAATGACTACGCCGACCAACCTGCCAAAGTAGATGGTATGTCGGGTGCTACTATTACTGCACAAGGACTTAATAAAATGCTTGAATCTTATTTTGAAGCATATAAAACTTATTTCTCAGAACTAAAAAACAAAAGTGGTGAAAAAATGAGCCTACTGGTGAGATAAGGAAGCATAATTTTACTCAATCTATCATTTATCTAACTCAATTATTGAAAATATTATGGCAGAAAACACAGCAACCGTAGAAGAAGTGGAAGTAAAGGAAAAAGTATCTGAACCTTTATTTTCAAAGAAAAATAAGAAACTGATTACAGACCCGCTTGATGGTGATAACCCTATCACCGTACAAGTACTAGGTATATGCTCGGCACTTGCTATCACAGCACAAATGAAGCCTGCCATTGTAATGGGCATTGCAGTAATTTTTGTGATGTGCTGCTCTAGTGTAGTTACTTCATTGATTCGCAATACGATTCCTTCTAGTATTCGTATTGTGGTGCAGTTGGCAGTCATTGCAACTTTTGTAATTGTGGTCAATGAGATTTTACTTGCTTTTGTATATGATGTAGCAAAAGACCTAGGTGCGTTTATTGGGTTAATCATCACTAACTGTATCGTGATGGGACGCTTAGAGGCATTTGCTACGGGCAACAAGCCTTGGCCTTCTTTCCTTGATGCATTAGGCAATGCTTTTGGTTATGCTATCATCATCTTGATTGTGGCTTTTTTTAGAGAACTGTTCGGAGCGGGGTCAATCTTTGGTTTTAAAGTATTTGAAGCCATCGGATTTGAGTACCAAGGCAATGGTTTGATGCTACTCCCTGCGGGTGCTTCTATTGTGGTAGGCTTGCTTATCTGGGCACAACGCTCTTGGAATGGTTACGTAGAAGAGGCTTAGTCCTTGATTATTTACCTAATAAAATCAAAAAAGTAAAAATATGGAACTAATAAATCTAGGAGTACGCTCCATTTTTGTAGATAATATGATTTTTGCCTATTTCTTAGGCATGTGTTCTTACTTGGCAGTATCTAAAAACGTAAAAACTGCCATCGGGCTAGGGGCAGCAGTTACATTTGTACTTACCTTTACTGCTCCTCTCAATTGGTTGATTTATAATTACATTTTGAAAAAAGGAGCTTTGGCCTGGGTAGGTCCGCAATTCGCTTCTCTAGACCTAAGCTTTTTATCTCTTATCATCTTTATTTGTGTGATTGCCTCATTTGTGCAGTTGGTAGAGATGATTATTGAAAAATTCTCCCCCTCATTGTATGGTGCATTAGGCATTTTCTTGCCATTGATAGCTGTAAACTGTTCAATATTGGGAGGCTCACTATTTATGCTAGGCCGTCCTTATGGTCTTGCTGAGGCTACTGTGTTTGGCTTTGGCTCAGGTATTGGCTGGATTCTGGCGGTAGTGGCATTGGCTGCTATCCGCGAAAAGATTAAATACTCGCAAGTACCCGCCCCGCTGCGTGGCTTAGGCATTACCTTTATTTTGGTAGGGTTAATGTCGTTTGGTTTTCTGAGCTTTCTTGGCTTCACACTATAGATTAACCCAGTTTTTCTGATAAGCAAAGTGCGCAAAATTTCACGAAATTTTGCGCACTTTGCTTGTGTAGTAAGAGTGATAATTGTACATATTTATTACAAAATTTTGTATATATATTTCAGTTCAACTACTCTACCCGATGATTTTTTGAGAAGAAACTAAAAAGGCTGAATTTTGTAGTT
>CAYZQI010000122.1:10900-14504 GCA_964480455.1 uncultured Cytophagaceae bacterium | reverse complement strand
ACGAAGCAGGAAGTAAACAGCAAATGTTCACATTTGTATAGGTTTTACAGAACGGTGAACGGATTTGGGAAATTGCAAATAATAACTTCGGTTACTTCTACTTACAAGTTACTGATAATGATGGTTTAAAAAAATCATATTCCACAACTCACAATTTATGCTTTCCTTGGTTAGTTTGAGAGTGAAGCGTTTTTTGAGATGGAGTAGGCAAGAGCAATACAATAAGCACAAATAAGAGATTAAATGTAAGAAGTTATCAAAAGAGCAATGTGTTGGATTGCTGGGTAGCTAGAGGAGAAACCACTACAGAAAAAAGCACTTTTTTAGTGCATTATCAATCCAACACATCTTAGAGGAAAGCTAATTTATCTATTTTGAAAAGCATATTTAAAAAAATCGAAAGCAGCATCAAGGGAAGTTTTGCCCATTGCATCAAAGGCAAAATTGACTGCTTTTTCTATATACACATCAGATTTTTCAAAATTAGGGCTGAGGTCTTTTATCCAAAACCTCAAAATGAGCAAGGCTTGCGTCCAAAAAATAGTAGGGTAGGTATCTACTACGAAAGGTCTTTCTGTGATTTCTTGGGTTTCGCGCCCTTCTAAGATGATGTTATCAATAAACATCATAAATTCTTCTTTGAAAGATTTGAAAGATTCGGGTACTTTTAGAGTATCTTTACTTTCTTGATATACAATACTTACATAGCTGCGGTTGGCCTTCAAAACTTCAATCCAGGTATAATAAAAAGCAAGCATTTTCTCGCGCACAGAGTAGGAAGCATACACTTCTTCACCCTCTATCTTTTGGCGAGTTTCTTCAAAAAAACCCTTCCAAATATCATTTTCTACTGCGGCAATGCTTGTATAGTGTTCATAAAAATCTTCTTCTTTGAGTTTGATACTTTTTGCCAATTTGTAAATGGACTTGGGTAAGTGGTCATTTTCTAAGACATACTCTACAAAGGCTTTTCTAATTTTTGAGGGAGTATCCATATATTTATGTTGGGGTTGTGTTTGATAAATTAAAAAATAGTGTTTTGATAACCTAAAATCATAAACATAAGATTTATTTGAAAGTTTTAGAAAACCTAATTTTAGCTTGGTTTTTTGGGTGCTGTTACAAAAATATCATTTTATAAATTATTCATTTTCAGGCATATAAATTTGATTGTCAAAGTTATATTCTCAAAAAAATACGCTTTTACAATCAATGGCATATTATATGTTATGAATAATCTACACGCAGTTTTACAGAGATAAACCAAAATAGATTGTATTATGTATCACCCTAACCAGTCAGAACAAAAGCTAAATGATTTGTTTGATTGCCTTCAAGAAGCACAAAATGATGTAGAAATCCAACACGTAGAAGCTCAAATCTGGGAGATTTGGCTTGAAAGTGGTAGCCCACAGCTCAACTACCTCATGGAAAAAGGAGGTGCAGCCTTACAGCAAAAAGATTACAGTCAAGCTATAGAGTGCTTTGGGCAAATCATCAATCTTAATCCTGATTTTGCCGAAGGCTGGAACAAGCGCGCCACGGCTTACTTCCTCAGAGGTGATTACAAAGCCTCCCTCAATGACATAGAGGAAACGCTCCGTTTAGAACCTCGACATTTTGGAGCTATCTCGGGCATGATTAGCATTTACATGATGATTCATGACCTCAAAGGTGCACTCAAATCTTATAAAATGCTACAAGAAATCTACCCACTTCACAAGGATATAGCACAGCAAATTAAGAATTTACAAAAAAGAGTTACAGAGTAGTAAGCAATAGGAAATGGATAATTAATAATTGATAATGATTAATTGAATAAAATGCTGATAATCAAGTGTTTAGTAATTTAAAAATGACACTTTATTTAATTATCATCACTAGGGCAAACTGCTTTACTTAGCACTTACAATTTATTACCTGCTAAAAATGCCTTAATATCCATTTGCTTTTTGCCTTCAGGCTGTAGCTTTTTGATAGAAATACCTCCTTTCAGTACTTTAAAAACTAAATAATTTTTATTATCGGTCAAGTAGCTACCTATTCTAAGGTTGTCAAGCATAATCCCTTCGGGCAGGTTCAGGCTTGTCTCATAGATTTTACAGTTTTTGCCCAGTAGTTCTGTCCAAGCAGTAGGATAAGGCGACAGACCACGCACAAAGTCGTGAATCGATTCGGCGGGCTGTTCCCAATTGATTTGGCAGGTTTCACGATGAATCTTGGGCGCAAGTTTTGTTTCCTTTGAGAGATCTTGGGGCTGTGGCTGGTAGTTGTCTTCTTTGATGGCATTTGCAGTATGTACTACAAGTTTTGCGCCTTTGTGCATAAGTCTTTCATACAGTGTGCCTACATTGTCTTCGGGTAGTATGGCTTCTTTTTCTTGAAAAAGTAAATCGCCTGTGTCTATTTCGTGCTGTAAGAAAAAAGTGCTTACCCCTGTTTCGGTCTCACCATTAATGATAGCCCAGTTGATAGGAGCTGCCCCTCTGTATTGAGGAAGTAAGGAGGCGTGTAAATTGAAAGTGCCTAGGCGAGGCATACTCCAAACAATTTCGGGCAACATTCGGAAAGCCACTACAATCTGCAAATCTGCTTGATAGCTTTGGAGGTTTTCTATAAACTCAGGTGCTTTGAGCTTCTCGGGCTGAAGTACAGGGATATTGTGCTTAAGTGCCAATTCTTTGACGGGCGACATGATGAGTTGTTTGCCTCCTCTTCCTCCCATTTTATCAGTAGCGGTAACTACTGCCACTACTTCAAAATTATGATGAATCAGTGCTTTTAAGCTAGGTACTGCAAACTCAGGCGTACCCATAAATATTATTCGCATAGCGTTTTTTCTTTAGATATTAGTTTACTGATAGGTGGTAGCGTAAAATAGTGGTTTCATTTTTTGTTAAGTTTGATTTGTTTTTAACGGCGTAGTTAAAAGCATTGCAGGCATCAAAACTTTCTGCTAAAGATTTCACTCACGATAAAAGCCTGTTTGGCAGCATCTTTTTGTTTAAGTAGTTTTTGGTAGGGGTTTACCCTGCGTGGGGTAGTGGTTCTTTTCTCTTCACTAAGCTGCGATTTTATTTTTATTTTCTCAAAATTAGGGTGTTTAGAGCGGTCAAAAATTTCTCCTCTTTCAAATTTTTCTGCATAGTTATCTTGAAAAAAATCTTCTGAGCGATTTTCGTCATAAGTAGTTTGTTTGCCTTGCATATTTCTCTCAGCTTGAATTTCTCTCAGAATTTTTTGAAGGCTTGCTTCACGGCTGTTATTGGGGGAGATTTGAGTACTCGCCTTGGGTACTTTTTTAGCTTGAGGCTTTTTCTTATTTTTGCTTTCGCCCAAGATGCTGAACACAAAATAAATAATGCCCAAAACAATGTAAATAATGATTTGAAAACCGTCTTCCATGTTAGTTTATTTTTTTGATTTGATATAAAATGTACTTATCTGTTTATTTGCTTCTAATTTCAATGATTTGCGCTATGCTCAAGCCTGTATCCTCGGCAATTTCTTCATTGCTTAGGTTGCGTTTGATGAGTTTTTTGGCGATTTCAATTTTACTATTTAGTTCTGTTTTTTCAACAGCTTCTTCTACTGCTTTTCCGAC
>CAYZQI010000122.1:0-10800 GCA_964480455.1 uncultured Cytophagaceae bacterium | reverse complement strand
TTTTCAACAGCTTCTTCTACTGCTTTTCCGACTGCCTCGTTTACTGCTTCTTGTATTCGTGAGTATTCATCAAGGTAGCGTTTTTGTTGGGCATCATAATATTCTCTTTCTTTCTTGTCAAAGTACATCACTTCTAATCTTTCATTGGCTTTCTTTATGGATTCTATTTTGGCTAGTTCTTGAGGGAGAGTACTTTTTGAGTAAAGGTCTGCATTGTTCAAGAATTTTACCCATCTGTCCAAGGTCGTTTTTACGGTTTTGTATTTGTTCTCGAATTTTTCCATCTCCACAAAATACAAATCTAAGTAATCTAAATCGTGATGAATCTCATCTGTGTCTCTGTCTTTGAGCATAAAACAGCGATGATAGCGGTCATCATCAAAAAAGGTAAAATCCATTAAACTAATCACTATGCACTTGTTTAATTCTTCATAGGAAGTTCTTTTTTTCTTTCTCTTTTTTTCTTCTTCCTCCTCATAATCCAGTTGTGTGCCAAATATCTTTGCCCAGTAGTAAAGTGTACGTTTACCATAAAAAGTTGAGCCCTTGATTTGCATTTCAATATCATACAAGTTACCCTCTTCATCTTCGGCTTTGATGTCTAGGATAGATAATTTACCCTCGGCGTAGTCAGATACATTGTAAGGGTTTTTGAGTACTATCTCTGCAACCTGCTGATGTTCGGGAAGCACTGCATTAATCAAAGACAGCAAAATATCTTTGTTTTCTTCTGAACCAAAGAGTTTTTTGAAGACTAAATCTATTTTTGGATTGATTCTGCCCATTTTTTCAAAATATTTACTCTATAATAATTCACTTTCTTTACCTTTTCTTGTGTTTAGCAAAGTATGAAAAACGACTTGTTCAAAACGCACTAATTTCCTATTCATATCGCTTTTAGCACAAATTTAATCAAAAAACTCAATGTTTTCTTGCTCATTACTCGTCAAATATACGAAATCGTTTTAACTTTGAAGGCTATTTCAAAAAATAAACGCAGGTTCAGAAAAAACAATGCAACTCAGCAAACTAGAGATAAAGGGATTCAAAAGTTTTGGAGAAGCAGTCAGCTTGAAATTTGACAAAGGAGTTACAGGAATTGTAGGTCCTAATGGCTGTGGAAAATCCAATGTGGTAGATGCTATACGCTGGGTACTGGGCGAGCAGAAAACCCGCTCGTTACGCTCTGATAAAATGGAGAACATTCTCTTCAATGGTACACAAAACCGCAAGCCCTCGCAAGTAGCGCAAGTTTCGCTTACTTTTGATAACACCCGCGCACTGCTTGCTGCTGAGTTTTCGTATGTTACTATTACTAGACGCTATCACCGAACAGGGGAGAGTGAATACCTCATCAATGATGTAAAATGCCGACTGAAAGACATTCAAAATCTTTTCTTAGATACAGGCATTGGGCCTGATAGTTATGCCATCATAGAACTCAAAAAAGTAGATGACATCTTAAGTGACAAAGAAAACTCAAGGCGTGAGTTATTTGAGAAAGCTGCTGGAATCTCTAAATACAAAGTTCGTAAAAAAGAATCACTCCTCCGCTTAGAAGCTGTGGACAAAGACCTTGACAGGGTAGGCGATTTGCTTTTTGAACTTGAAAAAAACCTTAAAAGCCTTGAGCGACAGGCAAAACAAGCAGAGCGTTTTTTTAAACTTAAAGAAAAATACCGTGCCCACAGTATAGCTTTTGCACAAAAAGCCCTGAGTAGGTATTTTACTACGCTACAAACCCTGACCCAGCAAATACAAGAAGAAACGCAACGAAAAGAGAACTACAACCAACAAATTAAACAAATAGAGCAAACCCTAGAACAAGATAAAACACAAATTGCACACTTTGAGAAGGCAGTAGCCTTTAAGCAAAATCTTTACAATGAACACCTTACCAAAATCAGAAATCTCGAGAATGAAAAAAAGGTAAGACAAGAAAAAATATTTTTTCTCAATGAAAAAATTACGCAAATAAGAACACAAATACAACTTGACCTCACGCAGCAAGCACAACTCAAACAAAAAAAACAACAACTAGAGGCAGAAGAAAGCAATGCTCAAAAAATAGCCCAAGAAGCTGCCCTTACACAAATCCAACGCAAAACCCAACTCGATACACAAAAGCAACTCACTGCTGAGGTACAACAAAAGCTAAAAACCCAAGAAGAACGATACAGGGCGAGGCTAGGAGCAGTCAATCAACTGAACCAAAACTTTGAAATCAAAAAGACGCAACTCAACAGTGCCAAACAGACCTTAGAAAAGGTGGCTATCCAAAACGAACAGCACCATACCGAACTCAAAAATTATGAGCAAGCACTCGCCCAAAGCCAAACTCAACTCAGAGAGGCACAAGCTGAATTAGCTACACTACAAGAGAAAAGAAGCCGCAGAGAAGAAGAAATACAAGCCTTAGAGCAAAGCCTACAAGCCCAGCATAGCCAACTTGCCGAACAGCACCGTCTGCGAGATGCCCGACAAAATGAATACCAACTGACACACTCTTTTTTGAGTAACTTTGAGGGCTTCCCAGAAGCAATCCAATTTTTACAAAAAGACAGCAACTGGGCGAAAAATGTACCCTTACTAGCTGACTTAATCGTCTGTGAAGAAAAATACCGCAAAGCAATTGAAAGCTACCTTAGCCCTTGGATTAACTATTATGTAGTCAATACTGCCAAAGAGGCTTGGCAAGCAATCAATCTACTACAAGATGCCCAAAAAGGCAAGGCAAATTTTTTTATCCTTGAAGAACTTAATGAACTGCCCGTGCCAGAGGAGTTCAGACGTAAAAATCAGCAAAATCCTTCAGTTTTTTTTGGAGGATTGAATGTAGCCGCCCTCAAAACCGAAAATACGCATCTGCCCATAGCTGCCCTTGAGGTGGTCAGCGGAGAAGAAAAGCATTTAGCTTTGCTGTATTACCTTCTGGGCAATCTTTACATCTTGCCTAATGTAAGCGAATTAGAAAAATATCCTTTACATAAGAAGCATCAGCTTGTAACACTCAGCGGAGAAGTCATCAAGCGTGATTTCCAAATGATAGGAGGCTCAGTAGGGGCTTCTGAAGGAAAACGACTGGGAGGGGCAAAAAACTTAGAAAGATTGAGCCAAGAAATCAAAGCTCTTGAGCAATCCATTCATAGCCAAGAAGAAGACTTGCGCTTTCAGCAAGCCAATTTAAAAAGTCTCAAAGAAAACAATACCTTGAAAGAGGCTTATCAACTCAAACAAAAGCAAGTCAATCAGTTTAGAGAAACTACCATTAGCCTAAGCAGCAAAAAAGAGCAACTCTATAAAGTGATAGAAAGCAACCAGCAACGCTATGAAGAAAGTCAAGACAAAATCTATGAACTCCAAGAAGAGGTAAACCAAAGCCTGCCCAACATTCAAGATGAGCAAACCGAAATAGAGGCACTCTTTGAAGAGATAGAAAATCTCCGCGCACAGTTTGACGAGGAAAATGAAAAACTCAGCCTGCAAAACAATCAACTGAGTGAAGCAAATATGCAAGTCTATTCACTCCAAAACAAAACTGAAGGTCTTGAGCGTGAGCTTGCTTTCTTGGCAGAACAGAACCAAAGCCTTGCCCAACGCTTGCAAAAGCAAGAACAAGAACTCACAGCAGCCGAGGAGCGTCTTGAGCAACTCTTAGAAAATGAAGAAAATTATGATGAAACCATAGAGCAACTACACAGCGAAACAGAAAGCTACGAAAAAAATCTGCGAAGTGTAGAAAAAGACTTCTATGCCCTGCGTGCTGATTTTACAGAAAAAGAAAAACAACAAAAAGAACTCCAGCAAAAACGTGAAAACCAAGAGATGGTAGTGAGGCAGTTAGAGAAAAAGCAACACGAAACCGACCTCGCCCTGACAAGCATTAGAGAACGCCTTGCGGCAGAGTTTGAGATAGATATGAAAACCATTCAAAGTGCAGAGGTAGCAGAAGACCTGCAAGCCCTCACCGAAGAAGAACTCAAAAGCCAAGCTGCCCAATACAAAACCCGATTGGATAACATTGGGAGCATCAATCCTATGGCAATGGAAGAGTACCAAGCGCAAGCGCAACGCTTACAGTTTATAGAGGCACAGAAGAAAGACCTCGAGGAATCGAAAAAATATCTTTTAAAAACTATTGCTGAAACCGAAGCCTTTGCCGTAAATGCTTTTATGGAAGCGTATGAGAATATCCGTCAAAATTTTATCCAAGTATTTCGCTCGCTCTTTTCTGCCGAAGACCAAGCCGACCTCAAATTGGCCGACCCCGAAAATCCGCTCGAGTCTAAAATTGACATCATCGCCCAGCCCAAAGGCAAACGCCCCCTTACCATAGACCAGCTCTCAGGGGGCGAAAAAACCCTGACAGCTACTTCGCTGCTTTTTGCACTCTACTTGCTCAAACCTGCCCCCTTTTGTATTTTTGATGAGGTAGATGCTCCTCTAGATGATGCCAACACCGATAAATTCAACAACATCATCAGAGAATTTTCTAAAAATTCGCAGTTCATTATCGTTACCCACAACAAGCGCAGTATGGAAATGACCGATATTCTCTATGGGGTAGTGATGGCCGAAATGGGTGTATCGAGCATTGTGCCTGTCAGTTTTAAAGAAGCTGAGCAGGTACTTGAGAGCGGTAATTAAGGAAAGTGTGAGTTGTGAATTGTGAGCTTTTAAACCTGTTAGTCGGGATTCCCTCAATGAGGGCAAGCCTCATAAATAATCGTTAAAACAGCTAGATTTGTAATAGTCTGAAAATCAACAAACTAAATCTAGCTGTATAGTATTTGCAATCCCGACTATAGAGCAGTAGATTTTTAATCTGATTGGTTACCCTTTGGTCCTGCCTCATAAACCCAATTTTAGGCCTTGGCAAAAGGCAAAGTAAAATAAAAGGTAGAGCCTTTGCCGGGCTTACTCTCAACCCAGATTTTGCCTTTGTTGATTTCAATAAATTCTTTGCACAGCACCAAACCTAGCCCCGTACCTTTTTCATTGGCTGTACCTCGGGTACTGTAGCCTTGGTTAGAAAACAGCAGTGGTATTCTATCTTCTGGAATACCAATGCCCTGGTCTTGAATCGCAATTTCTAAGTATCCGTCTTTCGGGAGGGCAGCTACTGTAACTTCTTTGCCCTCTTGGCAAAACTTAACGGCATTATTGATGAGGTTGCGCAGCACCAATCTAATCATTTCTGGGTCGGCAAAGAGTACATAATTTGAGTGAATATGGCTTGTAAGGCTTACCCCTTTGCGCAGGGCAGGTGGGGTAAAGAGGGCTATGTTTTCGCCAATAAGGGGCAATAGCTCAAACTTTCGGGGTTCTACTTGTAGTCCTTCTAGTTGTTTATTGGCCCAAAAGAGTAGATTTTCGGTGAGTGAAACAGTACTCTGTACGCTTGTACTGAGTTCGGGCATAATTCTTTGGAGCTCTTTTTCAGTAAAACTACCCGCCTGAAAAATCTTTAAAATAGATAAAAGCTGATTCAGAGGGCTACGTAAGTCGTGCGAAATAATAGAAAATAATTTATCTTTAACTTGATTGGTTTCTTGTAGCTTTTCGGCTTGTTGGTAGAGCTCTTCGGCTTGTTCGGCAAGGCGTAGGTTCATAGCCAAGATTTCTTCGTTTTTTTGTTGGATTTCTTGGGTGCGCTCTTCTACCCTATTTTGGAGTAGTTCTTTTTGGTTTTGAAGATTTTTGGTGTAAAACCAAATCAGAAGGCTAATACCTGAGCCTGAGAACAAAGAGTATAACAAGTATGCCCACCAAGCCCTGTACCAAGGGGGTAGTATCTGAAAAGCAAAACTTACTTCTTGGCTTTCTACTCCATAAATATTTCTTGCTTTTACTTTGAGGGTATATTTCCCCTCAGAAAGGTTGGTAAAGTGGGCATTAGGTTGATTAGACCAGCCAGACCACTCTTTATCATAACCCACCAAAAAGTATTGGTATTCTACTTTATTTTCTTCATCAAAATAATGTGCTGCAAACTCAAAGCGCATTTCATTAAATTGATAAGCAATGGCCTCTCCATAGAGTAAGGTTTGCTGATTCATCAAAATAAGATTACCTGTTTGATTATTGCCTGCTTTTACCAGTGTGATAGACATATTGAATGGATTGGTAACATACTCAAGTTGAGAAGGGTCGTATTCATAGATATTCTCTCCATTTCCTATCCAGAGTTTACCATTTTCTAGTACCAGCATAGGCGCATCAACATCTACTATAAAATGATTGACGGGTACTGCAATGGCTCTAAAAGGGCGTGTATCCAATCGCATTTTGTCTGCTTTGTCTTTTTTGAGTATAGCACCTATTTGCTGGCTAGGCTGTTTTTCGCCTATCCAAAGGTACATATTGCCGTCTTGATGTTCTACAAAATTATAAATGCACTTGCCTTTCAGCGCAGCATAATAGACAGGGTTAGGTTCAAATTTATCTTTTTGAGTATTGTATTGATAAAAACCATCTATGGTAGCAAACAAGAGTTCTCCTTTTTTAGAAGAGAATATTCTATTATTGACCTCATCAGGTAAGCCTTCTTTTTGTGTGTAAAGTTTTTGATAGATTACACTGTCTTGTTGTGCATTGAGTTGAAGCCTAAATATACCTTGGCTGTGGTGGCTTATCCAGACATTACCTGCATTATCGGCTTTTAAGAAACGTGTTTCTTCTTCAAATCCGCTTATTTTTGTTGATTTCCATTGCTCATTTTCTTGGGTAAGTTTCCAAATTCCATCTGCATACGTCCCCACCAAAAAAGTGAGTGGAGCAGTCTTTACTTTTTCAACACAGAAAACATAAGGGGTATTGAAAACTAACTCTGGTTGTTTAGCTTTGATAATATATACTCCCTTACTGGTAGCCGCAAAAAAGCCATCTACTCCAAAGTCAAAGAAATTCCAAACTTCTTGCGAGTTAATGACAAAGTCATCAAAGCTAGATTGTTCTTGATGAGTTTCTATTTTATTGAGTGAACCCAAAAAACGCTGGTTTTCTTTTCTTCCTAATGAGAGAAAAGCAGCACTGTTTTCTTTGGGTTGGTAAAAATGACTCAAGGGCGATGCAATTAAAATCTGTGCTACTTCGTGTCCCGTGAGCCATAAATTACGGTTGCTATCTTCATAAATAAAATTGACAGTATTTGCGAGTAAACCTGTTTTTTTGGTGAGGTGATAGCGTTCTTTTCCTTCGGGAGAGATAATGAGCAAGCCTTCATCAAGCACGTTGAGCGCAATGCTGCCATCACTCAGCACTTGTAAGTCAAAAATTTCTTTTCCCTTGATTTTTTTGCTTACTTTAGAGTCAAGAGGCTTGGGCGTGATACTATTATTTTTTGCTACATCAAGTAAATAAAACGCATGGTTTTGGTCAAGAATTAAAAACTTTGTTGCGCCATAGGGCTGAACATACTTCATGGCAAGTTTCTTTAACTGCTTATTGATGCTCGGGAGTGCTTTGAGTGCTTCCTCTTCTAAGTACAACAACCCATCTGCGGTAGCAACATAAATGGTGTCTTTGTGGCAAAAAATATTGAAATTATTAATTCCTTGAAGCGACTGTGGTTTTACTTTGAGAGTAATGATTTTATCCTTTTGAGGTTGATAAACGTATAAGATAGAAGGGCTTGCAAATACAACTGCCGAATTGCTTGCCACAATTTTGCGTATTGATATATCTTGTGATGTGCCTTTGGGCAGTTTTTCATTGAGTGATTTCATAACGATTGCACCATTTGTTGATTTAGAGAGATAACCGATAAGTCTT
Source organism: uncultured Cytophagaceae bacterium (assembly GCA_964480455.1). Classification (GTDB taxonomy): domain Bacteria; phylum Bacteroidota; class Bacteroidia; order Cytophagales; family Microscillaceae; genus JAABSX01. Next base: position 3,027 of record CAYZQI010000122.1, on the reverse strand, counting down.
CTGCCTGCCACATAAATTTTTCCCTGAGGGCTTGCCGCAAGTGCTCCTACAAAATTACCTTTGATGGAAGGAATCGGATTCCAAGTTACACCATCATAGCGCAATACTGCATCATTGTTGGCAATATAAACTACTTGATTGCTGTCTTGGGCTACGTGCCAAGTTTGAAAAGTGCCTTTATAAATTTTAGAAGAATAGGTCTGCACAAAAGGGGTCTGTGCCTTAGTGCTGTAACTCAATAAAAAAAAGAAGGTAAAGCAGTAGATTGATTTCATGTTATTTTTGATAAGATAAAACATCTTTGTCTATTTAAAAGAGTTTTATTGTGCTGAAATTATAGTTCAGCTTGATGATTCAATTTTGGTGTATTGTGATTGCCTAAAATAAATCAGCCTCATTCTTGCCTGAGTTATTTATGCAAAAATACGCTTTATAAAAACCTTGAGTTCTTACAGTCTTAAAAAGCTAGGTAATTTAAGACTTTGATTTAGTGCGTTTTTCCAAAAAACAATATCAATAAATCATTATGAGAATATTTCCAAAAAATAATCTTCTTATTGATTTATTCTGAAATTCATTTGTCGATATAAATAAGCTGTTTGTCGATACTTTTTGATAGATAAAGATAATCTGATTGAATCAAAAGAAAAAAGGCACAGCAAATTAATTGTATTTACAATAATTTAGAAAGTAAGCCTACTTACATCTTGCATTTGTAAGTTTACTATTGATTGTGTAAACAAGTACCTGATATCACTAAAAATTATACCTCAAGTTTCTCGCCTTTAAAATCACAATGATAATCACAGGAGAACCTATCAGGGCAGTAACGGCATTGATAGGAAGCGTATAACTACTACCAGGTAGCTTTGCAATAAGGTTGCAGCAGAGCATTAGCCCCATACCGCAAAGTGCTGTGAATGGTACAAGTACCTTGTGGTCGGAGTAGGGAGAAATAGCTCTTGCCAAATGAGGCACTGCCACGCCCACAAAACCAATAGGCCCACAAAAAGCTGTGATACTTCCTGCTAATAAACTGCTAAGAGCAATCAAGTAAATCCGAAATCTATAAATAGGCAAACCCATACTTCGTGCATACGCTTCGCCAAGTAACAATACATTAAGAGATTCAGAAAGATATAAACTTACCGCAAAGCCTACCAAGACTATGCCTGCTAATAGCCTAAGTTGTGGCATATCCACCCCCCCCAAACTACCAAAAGACCACAACAAATAAGTCTGTACCTCCTCTGGACGGCTAAAATATTGCCCAATACTTACCACTGCCATCGTAAGATTGCCTATCATCAAACCCAAAATAAGCAACACTACATTGTCTTTGACGCGCCAAGCCAAGCCAAGCAACAAAAGCATCACCACAAAAGCCCCCAAAATAGCTGCCCCAACGGTAGGCAAATCATTCCATACTCCCAAGGAGGTTGAAAGTAGATGTGCGAAAAAACTTCCCGAAAAAAACATTAATATCGCTACTCCTAGGCTTGCCCCTGCGCTCACACCCAAAATAGAAGGCCCTGCTAGTGGATTACGGAACAGGGTCTGCATCTGTAAACCACTCACTGCTAGCCCCATCCCTACTAACAAAGCTGTAAGAGCACGAGGCAGACGAATCTTAAATAGAATATTAGACCAAACAGCAGACTCTGGCTCAAAACCCAAGAGCAACTGAAAAGTAACCTCAGGAGGAATATATACCGACCCTAAACTCAAATCAAGTAAAAAAAGCCCTAACACTCCTCCGCACAAAGCAAATAAGAGAAATAGAAGCTGCACACGTCTTTTCATCATTATATTTATGGTAGCATAGCCGATGGAAAAAGCATCATATTATTGAAAGTCCCCCATCAACCACAAGTGCGTGTCCATTAACATAAGAGGCATCTTCCGAACACAAATACATGATAGCACTAGCAATTTCCTCGGGTTGTGCAATGCGTTTCATAGGATTGATTTGTCCCATCATATCTAAGTCCAGCTTGCCCTCTTGTTTTGCAAGAGAATCTATTACCATGGGTGTTTCCGTAAATGAAGGGCACACAGCATTGACCCTTATGCCTTTGCGAGCATACTCTACGGCTGCTACACGTGTCATACCTATTACTGCATGCTTGCTTGCAGTATAGGCTACATTGCGAGGAAGCGCCATCAAGCCTGCCACCGAAGCAATATTGACAATATTGCCTCCACTGTGCTGTTTCATGTGTGCTATTTGGGCTTTCATACCATACCAAACACCATGCACGTTGATTTGAAGTACTTTGTCAAATAAGGCTGAGGGATACTCATCAGTAAGTGCGCTCAAACCATCTATACCTGCATTGTTGATGGCATAATGTAAACCTCCCAAAGACTTGACAGTCTTTTCTGTCCAATTCCAAACGGCTGATTCGTCTGTGATATCAAGCTGGGTAATTAGGCAGGTACTTCCTGCTTCTTCTACTAGTTGCTGAGTTGCTTCACAGCCTTCCAAGTTGAGGTCTGCAATAGAGAGCACAGCACCTTTTTTGGCAAAAGCCAGTGCAGTTTGTCTGCCAATACCAGAAGCACCGCCCGTAATGGTAACTATTTTTTCTTTAAATGCTAAGGTCATAATAATTCAATAATTAAGTGTTGATGTGATTTCAAAAAAAGTAAAGATAGGAATAGAATACTAACTTAGCAAACACTTCTCTCCTCAAAGATAAAAGCGAGGTCTTAGACTTCACGTAAGTCGTACTTATGTATAAAGTTTACTGAATTTGTACTAGCACAAAAAGATATGTGGTTGTCTTACAATTTTTGTGGAAATCTATTGCAGCGGACTTCTGGTTTGCTGGCACTTATGTTTTAAACAGTATTTAGCTCATCTTATGGCACACAATCACAAAAATTGTCAAAGAATGAGGTATGTTGGCAAACATATCCCGATTTATTATCGCAGCTAGGTTACCTACTTTAAAAATTGTTTTTTTTGGGAACGATCATATAAAAAGATATGCGTTTGGTTTTAGGATATGACACTGTGTGCTG
>CAYZQI010000121.1:8933-14607 GCA_964480455.1 uncultured Cytophagaceae bacterium | reverse complement strand
GTCTAGACCCTTACAGGGCAGGCTTTTTCCTGCGTATGCAGAACAGACACTGAATAACACAATCTACAAACTAAAACCAACATCCCATCACTCCAACACCCGCTGTTTTTTTGCAAAAACAGGCAAAGTCACAGACTTTGCTTTCATTGGTCGTGTCAAGTCATCTTTCAGAAGACTTGACACAGCAGAGGGGATAGATTTCCAAGGGCCTAAGGGCTTGTTTTCGGCAGCATTGAGTCGGGCTGCTTTGCCTGTTTGGTTGGGTTTTGGGGCTTGGGTGATGTCTATGTTCGCAAATTGTGTGCGTTCAGTGGCTAGGTTGCTGTCTTCCATTGTAGCGAGGTAGCTGTTGGTTTCGCTCTGGGAGGTTTAGGACTACTCATTTTGCCTGCTGATTATTTTGACGAGGGGCAGAGTTTGTGTGTATCTGTACTGGTGTTTGACGTAGAGTGTTATGCCTGTGGACTTACAAGGGCATGTATGCACTTATTACATCTTAATTTTGAAGAAGCCTACTTTTACAACCCGCTGAGTTTCATTGTACTTCCTTTAATTACCTCCCTTGTGATTTATCAATTCGCAAAAGATATACAACAAGTAAGTAAAAAATAAACGCCTATTTTTTTCATATATCTTCACAGTACTTTCATATATCGGTATCTTTCTGTAATTTGCATAATGATAAAATTACATTCACCAACAAACCATATCAAAAACATGAAAAAAATATTCATTCCAAAAATTTCTATTCTCTTAATTCTATTATTGATGACACAACTCACTGATTTACAGGCGCAAACACCTCCCGTAGCAAAGAAAATACCCTATACACTTGAAAAACACGGGCATAAACGTACAGACAATTACTATTGGCTCAACCAGCGTGAAGACCCCAATGTGATTAGCTACTTAGAAGCTGAAAATGCCTATACAGAGGCTATCATGAAACCCACAGAGGTGCTCCAAGAAAAACTTTTTGAAGAGCTTAAAGGGCGCATCAAGCAAAACGATATGTCAGTGCCTTATAATCTCAATGGTTATTCTTACTATACTCGCTACGAAGAAGGGCAAGAATACCCTATCTACTGCCGAAAAGAACTGCTAAGAACTGAGAATGAAGCACTCAGCCCTAGTACAAAAGAAGAAATAATGATGGACGTAAACTTCATGGCTGAAGGCTACAGTTTTTACTCTATGGGAGGCATCTCTGTTAGTGATGATAATATCTTGGCGGCTTATTTTGTGGACACCGTGGGCAGGAGAAAATATACTTTACATTTCAAAAATCTTCAAACAGGTGAAATCTTGCCTGATGCTATTGAAGACGTAGCAGGTTTTGCATGGGCTGCCGATAACAAAACCATCTTTTTTGGAAAAAAAGACCCTCAAACACTTCGTCCTTATCAAGTCTATAGACATACAATAGGCGAAGATGTAAAGAAGGCTGTACTCGTATTTGAAGAAAAAGATGAAACTTTTAATGCTTCGGTCTTTCGTACTAAGTCTAAGGCATACATTATGATTGGCTCGTTCAGTACGCTTTCTTCAGAATACCACTACATAAGTGCTGATAAACCCACCGAAAAGTTTAAAATCTTCCAACAGCGTGAAGCCGAACACGAGTATTTTATAGACCATTATGCCGATAAGTTTTATATCCGTACTAATTGGAACGCCAAAAATTTCAGGCTCATGGAAACCTCTACGGCACAGACTGATAAAAAAAATTGGAAAGAATTGGTTGCCCACCGCCCTGATGTACTGCTAGAAGATATGGATATTTTTAAAGAATACCTCGTATTGAGCGAGCGCATCAAAGGTTTGACTGCCTTGCGTGTAAGACCTTGGAATGGCAGCCAAGAACATTACCTAGACTTTGGCGAAGCTACTTATACAGCTTACAGTTCTACTAATCCTGAGTTTGATACAAATGTACTAAGGTATAGCTATACTTCTATGACTACGCCTAGTTCTGTTTATGATTATGACATGGGTAGCAAAGTAAAAACGCTTCTAAAACAACAAGAGGTGGTAGGGGGCTACAATGCCGAAGAGTACCAAGCCGAACGCTTGTTTGCCAAGACAAGTGATGGTACAGAAATCCCAATGTCGGTAGTTTATAAAAAAGGCATCAACAAAGAGGGTAAAAATCCACTTTTGCTTTATGGCTACGGCTCTTATGGTAATTCATTAGATGCTTATTTTAGCTCTGTAAGGCTCAGTCTGTTAGATAGGGGCTTTGTCTATGTGATAGCACACATCAGAGGTGGCGAAGAAATGGGGCGAGAGTGGTATGAAAATGGTAAAATGTTCAAAAAGAAAAATACATTTACTGATTTTATTGCTTGTGCTGAGTACCTTGTTGCGCAAAAATTCACTTCACCCGAATACCTTATCGCAGAGGGAGGTAGCGCAGGAGGCTTACTGATGGGTGCAGTAATGAATATGCGTCCTGACCTTTTTAAGGGAATTATTGCACAAGTTCCTTTTGTAGATGTAATTACTACTATGCTTGACGAGAGTATTCCTCTTACCACAGGCGAATATGATGAATGGGGAAATCCTAATGAAAAAGAAGCTTATGATTACATGCTTTCTTATTCGCCATACGACCAAGTAGAAACAAAGGCATATCCTAACTTGCTGGTTACCACAGGTTTACACGACTCGCAGGTACAGTATTGGGAACCTGCCAAATGGGTGGCCAAACTACGTGAAATGAAAACCGATAGTAATATCCTGCTCCTAAAAACAGATATGGAAGCAGGGCATGGAGGCAAAACAGGAAGATTCAAACAATTTTATGACATTGCTTTTGAGTATGCTTTTATGTTTCACCTTTTAGGCATCAAGGAGTAATATTCAAAAACCAAAAACCGAAAGAATGTGCTGATAAAGCACATCTTTCGGCTATTTAAGGAGTCTTTACATTTAGTTAGCTGCCTGAAAAGATTTTGAAGAACACTCAAAAACTAATTTATTAACCTTTGCTGAGGTACACCATTACCCTTTGTGTATGGCTACTCAGGTGAATCTCGCGTACAGAGTAGCCTCGATTGGCTACATACAACTTATCTACATAAGTAGGTAAATCTACCTCAAAACGGCCTTCTGATTGTGTACCCATTATTTTTTCTTCGATGCGACCGTGCTGGTCAAACCAATAAATAATAGGATTGTGAAGTACTCGGCTGGTAATCTTGCAAAAAACGTATCCGGCTATCTTTCTCATAAATAAATCATTAAAGGTTATTAAAGAATGTTTTTATTTTAAGACGAAAACGAAGCAAAAATAAGATATGTTGGTTTCGGTAGTGTAGCTATTTAAAAGAATAGATACCTTGCTTGTTGAATAAACTTTGCTAACAAAAAGAAAACTAAAAAAACAAAGTTTGAACGGTAAAAGATTACACTTTAAACTTAGTAAAAAAATATGAATATTGGCGTATAATGGCACAATTCATCATTTTAAACCAAAAAACTTTCAAAAAAAGTCTTAAATCCTACAAGTAGGATTTTGATAATAAATAACTACTTTGTGTCATCATAGAATCCTTTTTCAGAAAAGACAATGGCTACTTGTTTTTTATGTTTGAAAACCATAATTTTATGTTTGTAAAAGCAAACTAATTATGCCAAATAATAATATCATGTCAAACACATCAATTTTCCAATTCAAAATTACGCTTAAAGATGCCCCTTTACCCATTTGGAGGCGTATAGAAATTAGTAGTAAGTCTAATTTTGCAGACTTACACGAAGCAATACAGAAATTTATGGGCTGGTACAACTGTCACCTTTGGCAATTTGAAAAAGGCAACTATTACATAGTAGATAGCCAAGAAACACTCAACGAATATGGCGATGCCTTGGCTGTGAATGTACGGTTGAGTAATTTTTTTCAAAAACCCAAAGACAAAATCAACTATCTCTATGATATGGGCGATGGCTGGGACCATGCCGTCGTACTTGAAAAAATCCTTGAAGCTGAAGCAGGCGTAAGCTACCCAAGATGCACCAAAGGCAAAGGAGCTTGCCCTCCCGAAGATTGCGGGGGGGTATGGGGCTATGCCGACCTACTCGAAACCCTCAAAGATCCCAAAAACCCTGAATATGAAGATATGTGTGAATGGCTAGGTATAGACAGTAGTGAGGAATGGGACCCTACTTATTTTGATATTGAAGAGGTGAATAAATAAAAGACCGAATCTATGGAAAGGTGTCGGCGCAAAAACCGCCGTAGGCTACGGATATATGAGCTGAAAAATTAGCAGAGCATTTCAAAAAAATCATATAAGGCTTTAGCCACTTCTTGAGGCATTTCCTCTTGTACAAAATGCCCAGCTTCTAGGCTTACAAGCTGCACCGTTGAGGCAAAACAGTCTTCTATATGATGGGTATATTCAGGAATTATTACGACATCTCTATTGCCATGAATGTAAATTCCTGGCATTTGAAACTTCACTCCCCCAAGTGCTGCCCAGCGTTTCATATCATAGTACAAGGCACGGTAATAATTGGCACTTGTAGTAGCCGTATTGGCAATTTTAAAAGTACGAAAATACTCTTGTAAGGCATCTTCAGGAAAAGTGCGTTTTTTAGCCATTTTTAGAAAATGCCCCACCCAAGCTTCTTCATTGCCTGTAATCATTGCTTCGGGCAGGTCGGGTTGTTGTTGAAAGGTCTGGTACCAATTATGAGTGTAGCCTTTTTCTTTGAGGGCTTCACGTACTTTACGGTTGCCTTGGGCATTGTTGATGAGAATAATATTGAGAATAGCGAGGCGTTTTACACGCTCAGGAATAGCCAATGCGATTTCTTGTGCAATCACACCTCCCCAGTCGTGTCCTACCAAGCCAAATTCTTTAATGCCCATTTCATTGAGTACGGCCATCATGTCTTGGGCAAGATTTTCTTTGAGATAATCTTCTACGGGTAGTGTCCGCATGCTGTCGCCCATACCGCGCGTATCAGGGCGAATCAGTCTAAATTTACCTTCTAAAAAAGGTAGCAGAGCCTGCCAACAATAAGAACTTTGAGGCCAGCCATGAATACAAACTAGCGGGTAGCCTTCCTGCGTATCACGCACTCTAAAAGTTCCTCTTGCTGTTTGTACATCTATCAAAATATCATTTTTCATCAATTGCATAGTTTTTATTGGGCTAAAAATACAGCATTTCAGTCCAAAAGCCAAGTAACTATGAAAATTCTTAGGTAAAATAAGATTTTAATGAATCTTTGAGCGGTTCGGGGCAGCGAATTATTTTATTCTTTTCCTTTTTTACAAATACCAAGGTAGTCTTGCCTGTATTGAGCAATACTTTATCTTGATTAAAAATCTCATACTCAAATACAATGCGTACTTCGGGAAACTCTTTGATATACAGTTTAATTGTAAGCAAATCATCATAGCGTGCAGGCTGTAAATAGCGTGTTTGCATTTCTAATACAGGCATCATGATGCCTATACTTTCTTCTAATTCTTTGTAAGGAAAGCCTAAGAATCGGAAAGCCTCTACCCGTGCCACTTCATAATACATAGCATAATTGCCATAGTAAACATACCCCATTTGGTCTGTTTCAGCATAGCGAACCCTCACCTGACTTTCGTGTACAAACATATTTTGTAATTTACATTGTTTTCTTGTTACATTGTTTTCTTGTTACATTGTTT
>CAYZQI010000121.1:0-8833 GCA_964480455.1 uncultured Cytophagaceae bacterium | reverse complement strand
CCTTGTTGGCTTGTTTCCTTGTTGGCTTGTTTCCTTGTTGGCTTGTTTCCTTGTTGGCTTGTTTCCTTGTTAGCTTGTTTCCTTATTGGCTTGTTACTCGATTTTACTGCGTAGCACAACAAGCTAACCATTTAACAAGGAAACCATAAAAAAACAACCATTCAACAAGGAAACCATAAAAAAACAACCATTTAACAAGGAAACCATAAAAACCAATTACTTAACCAGCAAATGATAAGATTTTCCTTTCTTTATCAGAAGATATTTTTCCTTTATAAAAGTATCATTGGGTTTTTCTTCTCCCTTTGCTGCACTCACCTTTTCTTGATTGATACTCAGTCCATTGTTTTTAATCAAACGCCTAATTTCTCCCTTTGACATCTCTAGCAAGTCGGCAAGGATATCCACATTGCTTGCAAAGGCATCAAAATCCGTTTGCGAATATTTTTTTTTGGGAACAGCCTCTAGCACTTCATCTAGTATTTTGAGGTCTGTATTTTCTAAATCTTCTAAAGTGGATTTACCGAAAAGCAATTGAGAGGCTTTGATAGCACTTTGTAAGGCTTCATCAGAATGTACCCTGCGTGTGATGTCTTCTGCCAATGTGCGTTTTACAGCGTTGGGGTTGGTTTGCATTTCAGCTTCTAAGGCAAGGATTTTTTCCTGCTCAAAAAGTGTAAAAAAGCGAAGCAGTCTGGGAACTTCTTCATCACTTACATTGAGCCAGAATTGGTAAAATTTATAAGGCGAGGTGCGTTCAGGGTCTAGCCACACGTTACCCTCTTCGCTTTTGCCAAATTTGCTGCCATCGGCTTTAGTGATGAGCGGGCAGGTAAGTGCCAAAACACTATTGCCGTCCATACGCCGTACAAGTTCTGAGCCTGTGGTGATATTGCCCCATTGGTCAGAGCCGCCCATTTGTATTTTGCAGTTTTTGGTTTTGTAGAGATGGTAAAAATCATAGCCTTGAAATAATTGGTAAGAAAATTCTGTAAAAGAGATGCCTTCGCTGCCTTCTCCCATACGGTTTTTGACAGAGTCTTTTGACATCATGTAATTGACGGTAAGGTGCTTGCCTACATTTCTTAGAAAATCAAGCAGATGCACTTCTTTGTACCAGTCGTAGTTATTGACCAGCTCAGCGGCGTTTTCTCCCTCTTCAAAGTTCAAAAACTTCTCTAACTGTCTCTTAACCCCTTCAATATTTTTTTGGAGTTGTTCTTCTGAAAGTAGGTTACGCTCTTTAGATTTGCCTGAAGGGTCGCCTATCATGCCAGTAGCTCCGCCTATGAGTGCAATGGGTTTATGCCCTGCCCGCTGGAAGTGCAACAACAGCATAATGGGTACAAGGTTTCCGATATGCAGCGAATCAGCTGTTGGGTCAAAGCCTACATACCCTGTGGTCATGCCTTTCATCAATTCTTCTTCGGTTTGAGGCATAGCATCTTGTAGCATGCCTCTCCACTTCAATTCAGCTACATAATTTTTTAGCATTTTTATTTTCTTTTTTGTTTGTGGCTCAAAAAAAAGCAAGAATCCCCCATTTTCCTAATTTTTTTTAGGATTTATAAATGGGGGCTAAGAATGGCACACTGAATAACAAGTCTTTTATTGAGAAACATTAGACAATACAGCTTTTTCAGGAAAAAGACCTAACATCCCTTCTTCGCTTGCTTTACAAATTCCTCTTTCAGTGATGAGTGCAGTTACCAGCCTTGCAGGTGTTACATCAAAGCCATAATTGGCAGCAGGGCTATTTGGGGGAGTAAGCCTTACTTTGAGCATTTTTTCTTGCTCTACAGACCAGCCCGAGATAAAAGTAACCTCTGTTTCAGTGCGTTCTTCTATGGGTATTTCTTTCAATCCGTCATTGATTTCCCAGTCTATAGTAGTAGAGGGCAATGCCACATAAAAAGGAACTCCATTGTCTTTGGCGGCTAGGGCTTTGAGATAAGTACCTATTTTATTGGCTACATCACCTTGTCGAGTGGTGCGGTCAGTGCCTACAATTGCCATATCTACCAAGCCGTGTTGCATCAGGTGTCCGCCTGTGTTGTCGGTGATGACCGTATGCGGCACACCTGCGCGGCTAAGTTCCCAAGCGGTGAGGCTTGCCCCTTGGTTGCGTGGGCGTGTTTCGTCCACCCATACGTGTATGGGTATGCCTTTTTGGTGTGCTTGATAGATGGGCGAGGTAGCTGTGCCCCATTCTATGCAGCCAAGCATACCTGCGTTGCAGTGTGTCAGAATATTGACGGTTTCTTTTTTGGTTTCAAATATATTCTCGATGATGGGCAGCCCTTGCACGCCTATATTTCGGCAGATTTCTACGTCTTCTTCTACAATTTCGTGGGCAGACTCAAGGGCGAGTTGTGCTTTTTTAGTCCAATCTGTTGCCTGTTCGATGGCTTTGAGTTGTCTGTTGATTGCCCAGAATAGGTTTACGGCAGTAGGGCGTGAATCTCTTAGCTTTTGGATATTTTCTTCAAAATTTGTGTGGGCATTCGTAGCTTTTTGGGCTTCTAAGCAGGCAAAATAAACGCCATAAGCAGCAGTAGCCCCTATGAGTGGCGCACCTCTCACAATCATTTCACGAATGGCATCATAGACTTCGGCCACGGTGCTTAGGTCTTTTACAATGAATTGGTGAGGGAGTTGTCGTTGGTCTATGACTTGTATGGTTGCTTCGGTGTTGGGTTTTGGCCAGAGAGTACGTAATTTTTCCATGGATGCTTTTATTTGTTTAGGTATTGTCTAAAAAAATAAGGCAAGTAAACTTGCCTTATTGCTTTGCAAAAATACATTTTTTGACCGACTAGACCAAATGCGTTTTTTGAGAAGACAACTTACTTGCTGTATTTCATGCCAAAGGTAAGCACGGGTCGTTGGGCGTGGTTTACAACATCTTCGGCAATACTTCCCGAGATGAGGTGCGCCAAGCCTGTACGTTGATGTGTAGCCACGGCAATCATGTCCATGTGATTGTCTTCGGCAAAATAGATAATGCCATTCTCTTCGTTGAGTGCATTGTAAAAGTGAAAAGTATAATCTTCTAGTTGGGCAGCTTTTATAAACTTCTCTTTTTTCTTTTCTACTTCACGGTTGGTGTAAAAATCATTGGGTACATTTACGTAGAGCAAGTGCAGTTCCATTCCCAAAGTATTTTTGAGAGCTACTACTTTTTCTAGTATAGGCAATTGTTCTTTGTTAAGATTGGTAGCAAATAAGAAGCGCTGAATTTTATCAAAATCTATTTTGTCTTTTACAGCTAGCACAGGGCATTGTGCCATACGCACTACTTTTTCGGTATTAGAGCCGATAAGCACCTCGTCGAGGCCACTCACGCCCATGGTACCCATGATAATTAAGTCCACGCCTTCATTTTTGATTTGCTCTTGAATGGCAGTAAAGATTGTTCCTAGACTAACTTGAGTATCAATCTGCACATCAGTATGTTCTTTGAGCAATACTTTCATTTGGCTTTGTGCATTTTCTTTTAGATAATCGATATACTTTTGCTCTACTGAGGCATCAATATACATTCCGTCTGTGGCAGCTACATAAGATTTGATAGGCTCTATGATATTGAGTAAAATCACACGCCCATTCAGCTTTTTGCTGAGTTGTATGGCTACATCGAGCGCATTGTTGGCAGGCTCGGAAAAATCAGTAGGTACTAAAATCGTTTTCATAATATTCTTATAGATTAGTTTTAATTAAAAGTGAAAGTAATGTATTTTTCTTTCATTAACAATGATTTAGGTCAGAATTTAGACAATTCAAAGTATTATTTGTGTTAAAATCAAACCCAATACAAATCTATCTAAAAGTTTTTGATTAGATTGCTTTTAAATGCTATAATTTTTATTGCTAAAAATTGAATCAACTTTATGACTGTCATTTCAAAAAAGAAAAAACACTTTCCTATTAGTGAGCCACTACGAAAGTATCTCCAAAAATATGAACGCGACACAGAACTTCCCCTTCGCTATGATGACTTATTGCGATTTTCGGATAGCTTTCCGCTTTTGGATAGCCAAGAACGCGACACACTCTGGGAAGTAGTGGTCTATCCGCAATACCTTATGCTTGACCTTAACGAGCATCTTACTCTAATTTATGCCTTACTCAAAACCGATGGTGATATCTCTGTAATGGAGCATCTGTACGTAGATAGAATTGATTTTTGTACTTTTGGTAATTCCAAGCCTTTTCGTATTCGGATTGTAAACCACTTCAACGATAACCACGACTACTTTTATGTCAAAATTGCTGATGCTTCGCGGGTCTATGGGCTTGAGCTAGAGCATATTCTCTCTCCTAACCGCATCAACTATCTTGTGCATGACCAGACACTGATAGAAGAGCACATTGCTGGGATTCCAGGTGATGTATTTATCCACGATTACATTCAACGTCCTAACCTCAACAAGGTCAGAATTGCCAAAGAGTTTGTAAAGTTTAATGAGCGATGCTACTTGAAGCTACTTGGAGATATGCGCTCATACAATTATGTAGTGGATATTACGCCCGATTTTGACGAGGAGCAATACCGTGTGCGTGCCATTGATTTTGACCAGCAATCGTATGAAGGTAAACGCCGAATGTACCTCTCTCAATTTTTTAAAGAAAATGCCCCTATCGTAAAGCTATGCCTAGATTTACTTAGCCCCGAAACCGTGCGGCAATACCAATACGAAGAGCAAACGCTGATGGCACGCCGCCTCAAATCTGCCCGACATCGTATGAAAGATTTGATTGATTGTATGCAAATAGATACTATCTCGCTGCCCGACAAGGTAAAGCAACTCAGGCGCGAACTAGCCAAACACCACAAAAACGCTGATTTTTTGAAATGCCAAAATATGGGAGAAATCTTAAAAACGCATCTCAGAAATATGCTTGCCAACATGAAACCAGCAAGAAGGAAATAAAAATAAATGAACCTGTCAGGTTTACAGTAATCAAAACCTGACAGATTTTTGGATAAAAGCAGCACAAAAAAACCTCAGCAACGGCAATGCGCTACCAAGGAATATGATAGATTACACAGAAATTCTAATTCCTCTGCAAAAAAACCTCAGCAACGGCAATGCGCTACCAAGGTTTATGCTTTTCAATGACCTTGATTATGTAGATTTTAGTTGGCTTTTGCTACTACTTCGCCTTTGATAGTGAGTACTGCTGGCTGTCCTGTATTGGCAGTGAGGGTAACCGTTTTGTTAAATACACCTACCGAAGCAGCATTGAATTGAGCTTTGATAGTACCCGTCTGACCAGGTGCAATGGGTTCTTTGGGGTAAGAAGGTACAGTACAGCCACAAGAGCCTTTGGCTTGGGTGATGATGAGCGGTGTATCTCCTATGTTTGTGAACTCAAACTCGGCCGTTACTGGCACACCTTGTTGGATTTGTTGAAAATCGTGAGTGGTTTTTTTCCAGCTAAATGCAGCTCCTAAGAAGCTATCAGTAAAAGAAAAGCTGTACAAAGTGAATAAGAAAGCAGAGGCTACTGTGAAAATGAGTATCTTTTTCATTGTATTAAGATTTAAAGATTAATAATATTCAAAATTAACGTTTAATGGCGTGTTTTGATGTTAAGTAATTGAAAACGCTTGTTAAGCCTCTGTTAAAAGAAAAAGATCTAGCCTAGCATTGACCATCTTCACTACTTGCGTTGGTATAAATTAGTATAACCTTCTACAGCTTCGTATTGCTTTTTGGCAAGTGGCATGGCTTCAAAAAGTGCTTTTGCTTCGCCTCCTACATCTATGATGTATTGGGGCATATCTTTTTCTTGTGTATCAAAAATATTTTTAAATACTTTTGTTCTGATGTCGTAGTATTTATCAAGATTTTCAAAATGCCGTTGGCTCAGTCGCCAATTGAGATAAGGCGTAGCTACTTTTGCATCTAAGTAATAGCCTATGTCATTGCCTAGCACCAATATTTTTTTTCCTTTTAATTGTGCTGCTTCGGGGTGATTTTGGGCTATCAGTTGGTCAGTGGGTATTTTCAGACTGTAGAGATGCCATTTTTGCCAAGGCACTGGTACTTGCAAGTAAGCATTGAAAATAACGCTGTAACAAAAGTACATATTTAATCCTAGCAGTGTTAAGAAAAGTGCTTCTTTGTGTAAGGTACTTTTGAGCATCAAAAAAAGGTGTGTCATCAAAAAAACCAAAGCCGGAATGGCAGGTATAAAGCTATAAACTGAGATTTCTGAATCTAAAAAAATACTCAATACTGCAAAAAACAACCAAAAAACCATGATTGTCTGGCAAGCAAACTGATAGTTGGTATAGCGGGTATATCGTGCAGAACGCAGCCAATTCCAGAGTGACAAACCCAAAGGAAGCGTGAAAATGAGCAGTAAATAAAGGGAAGGAAGATAAAAATTAGGCTTTAAATAAAATACAGATTGTAGATAATTGATGTAAAAATCATACTCGCTATTGCTAATAAAAAATACCAAAAAAGTAACTACAATCGGAAAAATAAGCGAAAATACCATCAGCAGATAATCTCTCAACTTTGTACTCGTAAAACTCAAAAAAGATAAAATAATGGCAGGCAAGAGCGCAATACTAGGAAAATAAAACAAAGTAGCTATACCCAAATAAGCCCCAATCTCAAACACTGAGTTATATCGCCGCCGCTCGGCAATATGCAAAAAGGCATAGCGAATCACAATCAGAAGGAAGGTATTGGCCAACAGTACGGGGCTGAGAACATAAAAATCAATAAAAACACTCATCATCACCAAATACAACAAAGCAGGTACTTGTGATAAATCCAAAAAAACCAATCTCGCTTTCAGGATTTCATTGAATAGCACTGCCTGAATGAAAATAAGCAAAGAACTAATTAGCTGATATGCCAAATGATTTGCTCCAAAGACGCTATACAACACCCTGTAAACCAGTGCACTGAGCGGTGCGGTATTGTCCCAAATCTCTGCATATAGTATAAAACCCCTGTGTAGGCGTTCCCCTATCAGCACCCACTTCCACTCAGGCAAAAGCCAAGGCAACTCGGTGAGCAAAGCAGGCATCCGAAGTGCTAAAAAAAACAAAAATAAAAAGACAAATTTGTAAACTGTACTTACTCTGAAAAAACTTATCAATTTTTTATATGTTTGGTGATGTTCTTTGCTTTGAGAAATTAAAAAAATAAAATCTGACTAAAACGTTCATTACCAAGCACTTAAAATAAAATAATATAGTATTAGAGTCAGATTATTGGCTATTTGACAACAAATATCAAATTTTTCTATCAAAATCGTCTCAAATTTAACACATTAGAGAGAGAGAGTAGCTGTACTAGAGCACTATTTTACTTTTTTAAATTTATACGAAGGCTTTGCTTTCTGGTGTAGCCACGATAGCTTTGTTTTTATAGCTATGCTGAACCATGTCGCTTTTCTTTGATTATCAGTATTTTGTGTGTTTTGAAAAATAAATATTAACGCTCGGTTTGCACAGCGTGATTTGCATTAAAACGACAAAGGAGTATTAAATAAATAACCTACCTTATTTTTATCAGGAATTGCATTTTGACCGACCCAAAAGATGCCACACCTAAAGGTGTTTTGCTCTCTTGATATTTTTTTCTACAAAGATGACAAGCCTACGGCTTTGTTTAAAGTCCGTTAGGACTGAAATCTTTGTAGAAAAAACCTAAACAATTGCCAAAAACGCCGAAGGCGTGAAATCTTAGGCGGAAATTTTGAGTTTGACTAAGGTACATTACTGCTTGTTTTTTCCCTAACTCAACAGCTAAGAATATTGCCCTTTAGCTATGCTGTAAAATGCCCTGTTTAAATTGACTGATAGTTTTGAGACACTCAATAATTTTTATATTTTTGAAAAGTGAAATACTTACAAAAATTCTATTTATGCACAGTTTTTTCATCACTCATAGGCTACTAGTCAAAAGATGCTAATTTTACTGTAAAAGCTAACAATACCAATCTATGAAAACCAAATTTGAAAATTTCATTCATAAAAGGTTAAAAAACCCAAAAGAGCAAGAGGTGCAAGAAATCTTGTCTATTTTTAATGAGAAAAAATTTGTGAAAGGAGATTTGTTCAAAGAACAAAATACCGTTATCCAGAATCTGGGCTTCTTAGTAGATGGTAGTGCAAGATCGTATTTTATCAATGAAAATTGCGATGAAATAACTGATGAAGTTCTCCAATCGAGTAATTTCCTATCTGATATCATCAGCGTCAGAACCAATGAAAAGTCTCCAATTATTATAGAAATATTAGAAAAATCTAATCTGCTCGTTGCCCCCATGGATAATGTGTGGGAATTGCTAAATCACAATATAACCTTCAATATACTTATACGTGAATACATGGGTGACCGAGCTATGCAATTGGTCAAACATCACCTTCTATTCTTAAATGGAACGGCTAAACAACGATACGAATATTTGATGGCTACTAACCCAAGCTTATTCAAAAAATTTCCACTTCGATTCATAGCCTCTATGATTGGTGTAACGCCTACACAACTAAGTAGGATTCGAAATAAAAAATAAGCCACCTCCAATTTCTCAACATTTGTTTAGTGATTTAATTTCAGGTCAATTCTATATTTGTTGGTAGAAATAACTAAAACTAAAAATCACGAAAATGAAAAATCTTTTGGCACTATCATTTATAGGATTCATATTGTTTGCTGGAGCAGTTTCAGCTCAGAACAAAAAAGACATTAAGCCAATTAAATACGAGGTCTCAGCTTCCACACCGCTCAAAGTAATTGAGGACACTGGAAAGGATAAGCAGACTGGCTATCGAGCTTCGTTATACAATTCACCTTTTCCT
>CAYZQI010000120.1:0-14948 GCA_964480455.1 uncultured Cytophagaceae bacterium | reverse complement strand
AGCGGACTAGAAGTCCGCTGCTACAGATTTCCACAAAAATTGTCAGACAACCAAAAACCATCTCACAAAGATAAAACTATTCCTTACAAATACAATTCCTTTGAGGCAATTATTCACTTTGACGTGCCTTGTCATTTGCTTTTGAATTAAACCAAGGCACAGAATTACAATTCAAATTTACTTTTCAGTTACATCGCCTGTGTTCTTGGTATCTTAAATTATTGTCCAACAGCAAAATGCGCTAATGTTAGCAGCTTTTGAAGTAAAACCGTATGTAGAGCTATCCAAAAATTAGTTTTCAAAAGCCTACTATGCTAATGCTTACTCCTTTGCTATTCAATGTAGGCTATGATAATCATTGTTCATCATTGATTTCAGATAACCTTTATTTTTTTTCCAATCCGTTAAATATTCGTTAAGTGCTTTTGCAATCAAAGGTTTTGAGCTAAATTAGTAAATAATTTTGATTTATGTTAAATGCTTTTGATGATGATTCCCCAACGAATTTTTTTTTACACTGTTTTTTTTGTGTTGTCTTTATTTGTGGTACTGCCTTCTTGGGCACAAACGCCTAAAGCCTACCACGCAGGCGAACTTCAATTGGCACTCAAAAAACTCAATACACTTGGTTCGGTATTGTATGTCGCTGCACACCCCGACGACGAAAACACAGCCATGATTGCCATGCTTGCCAACGACCGCCTCGTGAGAACAGCTTATCTCTCGCTTACAAGGGGTGATGGTGGGCAAAATCTCATTGGAGCAGAGCAAAGAGAGTTGATGGGGCTTATCCGTACCCAAGAACTCCTACAAGCCCGCAAAATAGACGGAGGAGAGCAATTTTTTACACGCGCCAATGATTTTGGTTTTTCAAAAAATGCCCAAGAAAGTTTTGAGATTTGGGGCAAAGAAGAAGTCTTGGCTGACGTAGTCTGGATTATTCGAAAATACCGCCCTGATGTAATTATCAACCGCTTCCCGCCTACGCGAGAAGCAGGACACGGACACCACGAGGCCTCGGCAATACTAAGCATTGAGGCTTTTGAGGCCGCCGCCGACCCAAAGCGATTTCCTGAACAACTCAAATATGTGAAGCCTTGGCAAGCCAAACGTTTGCTCTGGAACTGCTACTCACGCAGAAGAGGTAATTTTACCAATCTACCCCCAGATAGTGGCAATTTTATCAGATCAGAACTAGGCACTTTCAATGCTCTGCTCGGCAAGCCGCACCAAGTAATAGCTGCTGAAAGCCGAAGCATGCACAAAAGCCAAGGTTTTGGAGCTGCCAAGCCGAGAGGCGGTCGTTTAGACCATCTCGAGCACTTGGCAGGTGAACGTGCCAAAGAGGACTTACTGGAAGGCATAGACCTTACTTGGAACCGTATCAAAGGAGGCAAAGAAATTGGCACACTACTCCAGAAAGCCTACCAAAATTTTAATCCCGAAAACCCAAGCACCATTCTGCCCGAACTCTTGAAGGCATTAGAAAAAATCAAACAAAACCCTACCCAAGACCACGAAAGCCAACATTGGCTTCGGTTTAAAGAAAAAGAACTCATTGCTATTATCAAACAATGTGCAGGAATATGGCTTGATGCCAATGCTGAAAATTTTAGTGCAAGTGCTGGCGACTCTGTAGGGCTGAAGATAGAGGTCATTCAGCAATTGCCTAGCTACAGTAGGCTCGAGCAGGTGGAGGTATTTTATGGAGAGGAACTTCTGTATGCCTTAGATAGTCTTCCCAAAGATTTGAAAACCAATCAGTTATTCAACCCTAAATTTAAAATAAAACTGAGTCAAAATGCAAAAATAACCCAACCATACTGGCTAGAAGAACCTCCCTCTGTGGGCCTGTTCAAGGTAAACGACCGTCAAAAAATTGGTATGCCTGAGAATCAAGCACTGCTCAATGCCGTCTTTACGCTCAATTTGCTAGGACAGAAGATACAATACAAACAGCCCATCACCTACAAATGGGTAAAAGCAGAAGACCAAGAGTTTTATAGGCATTTTGAAATAACACCTGCATTGATGGTATCGCCCGAGGAAAATATCTTGATGTTTAGCAATGGTCAAGCGCAAACCCTCGAGGTAAGCCTCAAAGCAGGACGCAATCAACTCAAAGGCAAACTTACACCTAAAATACCTCAAGGCTGGAAGATAAACCCCGTACAATACGATTTTGAACTTGCCAATAAAAACCAAGAGGAGCTAATCACCTTTGAGATTACACCCTCAAAAAAAATTGAATCGGTCAATATGGATTTTATGGTGCAGCTAGAAGGTGAGTCAAACCCCAAAAAAAGCTATGGAATACAACGCATAGAGTATGGACATATTCCGATACAGACCGTTTTTCCTTCTTCTGAAATCAAATTGACCAACCTAGATGTACAAATAGCAGGCAAGAAAATAGGCTACATAGCAGGGGCAGGTGATGATATTCCACAGAACTTACAACAAATCGGCTATGAAGTAAGTCTGCTTGATGAGAAAAATATTCAAGGAAATTTAGCTGAATTTGATGCCATTGTGGTTGGGGTGAGGGCGTACAATACACAAGATTGGCTCAAATACCGCCACGAAAACCTGATGCAATATGTAGAAAAAGGAGGCGTACTCATTACTCAATACCACACTCCTTGGCGAATGGTAGTGCCACAACTAGGCCCCTATCAATTTGAAATTACAAGAGATAGAGTAACCGTAGAAGAAGCACCTATCCAGTTTTTAAAACCTGAACACCCCTTACTCAATTATCCCAATAAAATCACTGAAAAAGATTTTGAAGGCTGGATTCAAGAGCGAGGATTATATTTTGCAGGAAAATGGGACAAGCAGTATGAAACTATTTTTTCTTGCCACGACCCCAACGAACAGTCTTTGGAAGGGGCATTGATTGTAGCAGACTATGGCAAAGGACGTTTTATTTATACTGGATTCTCATTTTTTAGAGAACTCCCCGCAGGCGTTACGGGTGCTTACCGCCTTTTTGCCAATCTCTTAGCAAAAGAACCTTCTGAAACAGGGAAAGGGAAAGCTCCCTAACCCTCCGAAGGAAGAATTTTTTGACAATCAGAGATTTAACTAATCCCAAACATAGTCATTAGTGGATTAGTCATTAGGAAATAGGAGTACTAATGACTAATTCCCAATCAATGACCAATGACTAATTCCCAATCTCAAACATAGTCATTAGTGGATTAGTCATTAGGAAATAGGAGGACACCCTACAAATCTCCCAATTGAGGACGAATAATAATTTCCTCCACAACAGATTGGGGTGAAAGAGAAAAAGCAGAAAAGATAGCTTCTGCCACATCTTCAGGTTTCATGAGCCTTTCGGGTGGTAAATCTACACCTGCCCAACTTGCTGTAAGGGTAGCTCCAGGCATCACCGCGCTCACCCTGATTCCTTTGGTCTTGAGTTCTTCGCGCAGCACTTTGGTCATACCTAGCTGTGCAAACTTAGTGATGGAGTAAGCACCTCCATTGGGATAGGCAGTAATGCTGGCAATAGAACAGATATTAAAAATATAACCTGCCTTACGCTCAAGCATGGGCTGTATAAGCTGCCTTGTAAGGTGATAGCCGCTGTAGAGATTGGTTGCCATCATTTGCTCTAGATTGCCTTCTTCTTCCTCTAAGATTGAGCCTGGCATAAAAATACCTGTATTGTTTACAAGAACTTCTATGGGTACTTTCAAGCCCTTCGCAAAGTTAGCAAATCTAATTACTTCTTCTTTTTTTGATAAGTCTGCTCTTTGGTAGTGAAGTTGGGTATTGTATGTTGAGGTAATTTCTTTTTGGAGATTTTCTAAATCTTGGGCATTGCGTGCACAGGTGATGACATCAAAGCCTGCTGCTGCAAAGCGTGCTATGATTGCCTTGCCAATACCTTTGCTGCCACCCGTTACTACGATACTTGGGTTCATATTATTTTTTGTTTGATGAATTTTAAGGTATTTAAACCAGAATACCTAGATGCTGAATCTAATTATATGATAGATTGTTTAAATTTGGCTTTTTATTTTTTCAATTATTTTGGAAGTAGCATAGCCTTCTACAAGGTCTAGGGTTTCTACTTTTCCTCCGTGCTGCAAAACAAAAGCTGCACCAACAATATTTTCAATGCTGTAATCACTTCCCTTTGTCAAAATGTCAGGGCTTATATGCTCAATCAGACGAATTGGCGTATCCTCTTCAAATAAGACAACCGCATCTACAAAACTCAGGGCAGCCAGTACACGTGCGCGGGCATACTCAGGCACGATAGGGCGTGTACTGCCTTTGAGTCGTTTTACAGAAGCATCAGTATTTAGCCCCACAACGAGCTTATCTCCCTTAAGGCGCGCTTGCTCTAGGTAATCTATATGCCCAAGGTGTAAAATATCAAAACAACCATTGGTAAAGACAATTTTCTGCTGTGCAGCTTTCCAGGCCAGTAGCACTTCTTGGAAAGCTAGGACTTCTTTTCGCAGATAAATCTTATTTTTGGTCAGCATTGTTAGGTGTTTCTAAGTTTAAAATTACCATATCGTCAAACAAAATTAGTGGAGAAAAGATGCTTTGAGCAAGAAAAATGAAGAAATTTTATTCAAGAATCGAGCAGTCAATTCATTTGACTTCTTGAAAAAAGTTGGGAACTTTTGAGCTAAGATATGTTCTCTATTTTTGAGAAAACAAAATAAACAGACTATGACCCTAAAAATACAACTTACTGATGATGGTTCTACTACACTTCTCAGTGAGCAGCTCGACGAAATCTATCATTCTCGGCATGGGGCTTGGCAAGAATCACAACACGTATTCATAGAAGCGGGGCTAGACCATCACTTGCAACAACGCACACACATCAATTTGTTGGAAGTAGGCTTTGGCACAGGGCTAAACGCTTTGCTGAGTATCGCAAAACAACAAGAAGACACTACAAAGCAGATAAATATTCATTATGTGGGGCTAGAGCCGCTACCCGTAGAAATGGCATTGATAAAAAACCTTCATTTTCCGCAGATGGTAGAAAATACTGAATTACTGGCATTGCTTTAAAAGATACACCAAGTAGAATGGTAACAGGCACAGGCAATCACACCCAACTTTGAGCTTACCAAAATTAACATAAGCCTACAAACTTGGTTTGATGCCTTTGCCCCAAGCAAGCATCCCGAAATGTGGGAGCAGGAAATCTTTGAAAAATTGTATGGAATGATGAACTTCCAAGCAGTCTTGGTTACTTACTGTGCCAAGGACAGTCTAAAACGCAATCTCAAAGCAGCAGGCTTTATAGTAAAGGCACTGCCTGGACCTCCACGAAAAAGAGAAATGACGCGTGCCAAGAAGCCTTGACTTAAACTATATTCTTTGCCCTTAGTCAAACGTAGAGCAATTTAATCAATATCTCATGAATAAATATCTTCTGTATTATCTCGCATTGGCTGCCATTTTGTTTGCAAGCTTCATTGCTTGCAGCAACAAGGAAACCCCACAGCCTGAACCTACACCCACATCACTGTATTTTCCTCCACTCACAGGCTTGACTTGGGAAACCCTCACCCCGCAAAGCTTAGGTTGGAACACTGATAAAATACCTGCATTGCTCACCTTCTTAGAAAACAACAATACCCGTGCTTTCTTGCTGCTCAAAGATGGTAAAATCGTGCTGGAACACTACTTTGGAAATACCCTTGCAGGAAATACATCCTTTTCAGCCAATAGCAACTGGTACTGGGCTTCAGCGGGCAAAACACTCACTGCTTTTGTGGTAGGAATAGCGCAGCAAGAAAACTACCTTTCATTGCAAGACCCCACAAGCGATTACCTGGGGCAAGGCTGGACAAGCCTCACACCTACTCAAGAAAATGCCCTTACTGTCTGGCATCAGCTCACTATGACCACAGGCTTAGATGATGGGGTAGCCAACCGAGATTGTACTGACCCCGAGTGTCTGACTTTTTTAGCCTCTCCTACCACCCGATGGGCATACCATAATGCGCCTTATACTTTGCTAGACAATGTAGTGGAGGGTGCTACTTCACAAGATTTTGATACCTATTTTGAGAATAAACTCAGCAGTAAAATAGGTATGGTAGGTTTTTGGACTTACATAGACTTCAATCACGTCTATTTCAGTACGCCACGCAGTATGGCACGCTTCGGATTGCTAGTACTCAACCAAGGTAAATGGCGGGGAGAAGCCGTCATGACAGACCTTGATTTTTTTGAGGCAATGACCAATACTTCTCAAGACCTTAACCTTAGCTATGGCTATCTGTGGTGGCTTAATGGAAAAAGCTCTTTCAAAGTACCAAGTTTACAAGCCACCTTCTCAGGGTCTATCACGCCCAATGCACCTAGCGATATGATAGCTGCTATGGGCAGAGACGGACAGTTGCTCAATGTAGTGCCTAGCAAAGGATTGGTAATGGTACGTATGGGAGATAGCCCTGACGAGAGTCTTGTGCCTTTTACTTTTCAAGATGAAATTTGGGCAAGAATCAAAGAAATTATTAATTGATGGTTAATTGTTATAGATAGATGATTACTAATATTCTATCTTTACTTAATTTTTTTTAAGTGCTTGCAAATATTTAATTTTAGTAATTATTTAGGTGCATCAAGCCAAAATGTAGCACAACACCAAATATGCCACCTCTGATGGGGTTTTATGTGTTTATATTCATATTAGCAGCCATATTATGACAGACCAAAACAACATACCAAATTCAGTTGAAATAATTGACCAACACCTTGACAATTTCTTTGACTCGGAGGAAATTTTGGTACTACACGAAAAGGAATCGAAAATCATTCATTCAGACATTTTTATTGTTAAACCAGATGAAGACAGAAATTATAATTTGTTATTGACTTGTGGACTAAGTGCATTGCCTATGAAAGTGCCTGAAGAACTTGACCAATTAAAATTCGCAGAAATTACGATGCTATTGCCAATTGATTGGAGACTTGACTATGACGATTTTGCTGAAGAAAACAATTATTGGCCGATAAGAGCTTTGAAACAACTTTCAAAATATCCTCATCTAAACGAGACTTGGTTTGGTTATGGGCATACAATCCCATTGAACAACACTCATAAAGCCGATCATAATTTTGACAGTATTATCCTGCTTAAATCAATTACACTCTCTGACGACTTTATTTACATAGATACAGACAAAAAAGAAATATATTTTTACTCTGCTATTCCTATCTATAAGGAAGAGTTAGAGTATATATTAGAACATGATATAGACAAATTGCTTTCACTTTTTCAACAGTATGACATTGACGAGATTGTTGACATAAATAGAAAGAATGTTTGTGAGTAGGCGAAATACGGCTGCCAACATCAATTTGGCAATACGGTGGCTTAAGTGCTTTTGTGAAACATTTGTAATTCTATTGGGTATCTGTCCAAATGTTGAGATGACATTCTTCAAATGCCCAGCTCTTCGCCAAGCCTTTTCCCTTGTAAAAGCTATGCAAGAAGAGCTAAAACTTGAAAACATTAAAAACATTTCGTAAATTACAGAAAATTATAAAGATATGCGAACACTGAATATTACCATTTCTGATATAGAGTTCAACAAATTTGGTATTAGAAAGGATAATCTAACTTTTACAGAGCTTGTAGAACTTATTAGCCGAGAATTGATGCGACAGAACTTAAATAAATGTGTAGAATTAGCTGAGAAATACGGACTATCCTCTATGACGATGGATGAGATAAACGAGGAAGTAAAAGCGGTGAGAAATGCAAAAAATCGTCGTTGATACCAATGTTATTGTTTCTTCGCTTATTCAACGAAGTTATCCTTACAAAATCATTTACGAACTGTTTGTAGATGATAAGTTCTTACTTTGTGTGTCCGAAGAACTCATGTCTGAATACTACGAAGTGCTATCAAGACCAAAATTTGCAAGGTTTCCTGACTTTTTCGGTAAAGCCGAAAGTTTGCTTGCAGACATAGAAACAAAAGCCAAAAAGTTTGTGCCAACTACAAAACTTGACTTGATTTCAGACAAGGACGATAATATGGTTTTGGAACTTGCAGACGAATGTTTGGCAGACTTCATTATCACAGGTAACACGAATGATTTTACATTTTCAGAGTACAAACAGACGAAAATAGTAAGCCCGAAGGAGTATTGGGAAAACTATGCACCTAAATAAAAATGCACAAGCCCACAACACTATATTTGTGGCAAGGCGGACAGACGTGCTACATTGAATTTTTGTGCTTGTTTGAAGTGTAGTACTTTTAAGTCCCCGCCTTCGCCAAGTCTTTTCCATAGCATCATACCAAAGATGCCACACCTAGCGGGGTTTTACACGCTTATATTTGTGTTTCTACAAAAATTTCACGCCCACAATGTTGTAAAGATAATCTAACCAAACAATTACTAATTTTGTCGGTGCAAAACAAATTCAGAAAAAATTGAAGGCAGTACAACTAATTTTACTTCCACTTACTTTGCTCTACAAAGGAGCTACACAATTAAGAAATTATTTATATGACCGAAAAATTAAAAAATCTTTTGAGTTTGATACCAAGGTCATCAATGTAGGCAACCTTACGGTGGGAGGTACGGGCAAAACGCCTCACGTAGAATACCTTATTCGTCATTTATCTAATCAATACAACATCTGTACCCTCAGCAGGGGCTACGGACGCAAAACCAAAGGCTTTATCCTAGCAGATGAACAGGCTACAGCCCAAAGCATAGGAGATGAACCTATGCAGTTTTATTGTAAATTCTCAAACCTTATTGGAGTAGCTGTTGGCGAAGACCGTGCGACAGCAATTCCTCAAATTTTATTTGAGCGAGAAACTACTGAGTTGATTATCTTAGATGATGCCTTTCAGCACCGAGCAGTCATACCGAATATAAATATTTTATTGTGCGATTTTAATAGACCTTTTTACCAAGATTTTCCATTCCCAAGTGGAAGGTTGCGCGAGAGCCGATACGGTGCAAAACGAGCTAACCTTGTGATTGTGAGCAAATGCCCCGCAGACTTAGCTACTGATGCACAACTAAAAATCCAACAAAAAATACAGCCTTACATACAGCCTACCACACCTATTTTTTTTACTACTATGCGCTATGGCAAGGCAACACTTGCCAAAAATAATTTATCTGCAAAGTATTTGCCCCTAGGTGCAAAGGTGGTACTCGTGTCGGGCATAGCCCAAGCTGCCCCACTCGAGACCTATGTGAAGCAGCACTATACATTGCTCACACATATTCGCTTTCCAGACCATCACCACTACCAAGCCAATGACCTCAGAAAAATCAGGCACACTTTGCAGACTTTCAAGCAAGAAGAGGTCGTAGTACTTACTACCGAAAAAGATGAGGTCAAACTAAGTGATGCAGAATTTACCTCTCTTTGGGGAGCTAAACCAAGGTATTATCTACCCATAGAAGTTCAATTTCTTGCTGAAGAGCCGTTGTTTCGAGAAAAAATACTGAGACTAATTTCTTGAACAATTTGTAAGACAAGGGAAGTGTAAAAATGACAATTCTCTGAAAGTTTTTTTGATAGTATGTGACAAGATGTGCTAAACACTGGTCTGAACATAAATACTAGCGGACTGAAAGCTGCCGCTGCAGATTTCCACTCAAATTGTCGGAAAACAAAAATAACTTCGTCAGGTTTAGCCTTTAATTGGCTGATTAGGGGGCAGGGTAGGCTTAGAGCAAAATGTTAAGTAGTGCTTTGCTTTGATAGACCGTTTCATTCAATAAACAATACCATAATTTGATAGTTTAACTATCAAATTATATGTAGAATAAAAAAAATAAAGGATTTTTATAAATTTTTCTCAATGATGTAAAATTTAACAAAAGCAAGATAAAAATGATAATTTATAGATAAAAAATAGCACTATTTTTATATACTAGATTAGAATGCAACTTCCACAAAATAGCTTTGTTCATTTTTTTTATTAAAATTGTAAACAAAAAAAAATCCCTAAAGTTATGGGTATATATTCTGTTTTACTTTTTCTATCTATTAATTAAACTTTTTAATTTTATGACAACAGACAATTTTTTATCATTATTACTCGCTGCCGAGCTTAAAGCAGATGATTACGTAGGTTTTACTTTTTTCATTGGTTTTATGGCCATGACTGCTGCCTCTGTATTCTTCTTCTTTGAAAGTACTCGCATGGAAGGCAAGTGGAAAACCTCTTTGCTTGTTTCTGGTTTGATTACTTTCATTGCAGCCGCTCACTATTGGTATATGAGAGATTATTGGGTAGCCAATGGTACTTCACCCACTCAGTTCCGTTACATCGATTGGATTCTTACTGTACCTTTGATGTGCGTTGAGTTTTACCTTATTCTAAAGGCTTTCGGTGCAGGTATAGGTTTGCTCTGGAAAATGATTGCTTATTCTGTGTTGATGCTTGTGGCAGGTTATTTGGGAGAAGCTACCTTCCGTGACCAAAGTGTAATTTGGGGTATCATTTCAACAGTGGGTTATGTAGGGATTTTGTATGAAGTATGGTTAGGTTCTGCAAAGAAACTATCTCAAAATTCAAACGACCCTGTATTACAAGCAGCTTTCAATACGTTAGGTTGGTTTGTATTGGTAGGTTGGGCTATCTATCCTATCGGTTACATGGCTATCGAAACTGATGGTTGGTTACGTGCTGTTATCAATGTAAAAGACATGGATTTAATCTACAACATTGGTGATGCTGTAAACAAGATTGGTTTTGGTCTTGTAATTTATTCATTGGCTGTAAATTCAACTGCTAAGAAAGAGGCAGTAGGACAGTACAACTAATTAAAAGAAATTAAAAAAAAGGTGTTTTTTCCTGATGGAAGAAACACCTTTTTTTTAACCCTCTACGCATTTTGGAAATTATTTTATCCTAAAATTATTTAAACAAGGCAACACATTGACTAAGTTTGACATCATCATAGCAGGTGCGGGTGCAGCAGGGCTTAGTTTGGCATTTCATCTCTCTAAAAGCAAGTGGGCAAACAAAAAAATACTCCTTTTAGACAAAGATACCAAACAAAGCAACGACCGTACTTGGTGTTTCTGGTCCAAAGAAACGCCTGACTTTGAATGTGCCAAACAAGTCTATTGGAAAAATATCTGTTTTGTAGGAACAAATTTTACAAAAACTTCTTCTCTTGCACCCTATCGCTACTATCATATTAGAGGGCTTGATTTTTATGAGGAAATGAAGCAGCATTTGGCACAGTTTCCAAATATTATCTGGAAGCAAGAAAATGTGAAAACTCTCTATGACCAAGGTCATTCTGCCGAAGTTATTACTGATAAGTGTACTTACAGCACTGAGTGGGTGTTTAACAGTGTGCCCCAGTTCAGTCCAGCTTTTCCCCTTGAAACAACTTCGGTCAAGCAATATTTTAAAGGTTATTTTATTGAAACTGAGCAAGATAGCTTTGATGAGACTACTGCCACACTCATGGATTTTTCAATGAACGAAGGCAGTGAAATAGAGTTTTTTTATATCTTGCCTTTTAGCAAGCGGCATGCTTTGGTAGAGTGTACTGTCTTTTCTACACAGTTGCAAAACCCCGAACACTATCAAGCAGACCTCAGAAGATACATCAAACAAAAGCTACATATTGATACTTTTACTCTTCTCGAAGAAGAGAAGGGGGTGATTCCTATGACTGTCAAAACTATGCCACTGCGTCCTTCTGAACGTATTTTTCATATTGGCACAGCAGGCGGTATGACCAAGGCAAGTAGCGGCTATACTTTTAGAAGTATTCAGGTTTTTTGTAAAGCATTATTAAGCAATTGGCAGTCAGATTTTAAACAAATCAAATTTGATAAACTTCCTATGCCAGCTCGCTTCCGATTTTATGATAGTTTGCTACTACATACAATACAAAAAAGACCACAGGTATTTCAAAAAGTGATGGAAAAACTTTTCCAAAAGAATAATATTCAACACATTATCAAATTTTTAGACGAGGAAAGTACTCTGGCCGAAGAAGCGCAACTATTTTTAAATCTTCCTTGGAAACCTTTTATTCAGGCATTGTATGAGCAAAGTTTCTATAAATCTGAGCCACATCTTCACACTAAAAATTGGCGTGGTATCGCTATGGGTGATACTTCTCACTCTTAGTCTCAGTGTACTTTCTCTTTTACTGGCAGTACCTAGCTCGATAGAGTTGAGTGTTTTTGTGCTACTTATGGTACTGCTAGGCATTCCACACGGCGCAACAGACCACCTTGTGTTCTTTTCTCAAAAAAAAACTAATGTACAGAAGCATACTTGGACATATTTTTTTAAAATCTACTTAGGGATTATGCTCGCCTATGCCTTAGCTTGGTATGTATTACCGCTATTGTGCTTTGTAGTATTTCTAATTTTTTCAGCGTATCATTTCGGGCAGTCACAGCTTTATTATTTTGAAATAAATGAAAATAAATGGCTTAAATTTATTTTATATATTTCTTGGGGCAATGTACTTTTACTCAGTATTTTAGGTTTTAATGCTACTGATACCCTCTCAATCCTTGAAAAAACGCCTTTTCTGGGATTAATGAGATTTGTACTAGAAAATTTTGTTCATTTTTTAGGTATAAATTTTATGCTTATGCTTGGATTACTCTTGTATCGGGGTATCCAATCATTTGAAAATTTTTTACAAGTCTTACAAGAATTAGGATTGCTCGCTCTACTTTTATTTTTGAGCTGGAGTACTTCTTTACTATGGTCTTTTGCTATTTATTTTGCACTTTGGCACAGCCTTCAGACCATAGAGCAAGAAATCAAGGTGTTTAGTAATGTTTCTGAGCAAGGCTACTCTTGGAAAAATTATATCAAAGATGCTCTTCCTTTTTCTTTGGTTAGCCTTATGGGCATCGGATTGATACTGCTAGGACTTTTTATTCTTGAGTTCAACACGCCTAATTTACTTTTTGGATTTTTTGTAATGATTTCCATTCTCACAGCCCCACACGCTTGGCTGATAGAGGGGATTTACGAATAAAGAAAATGTGAATAATAACTTCGGTTATTACTACTTAGGTCTATGTCCGAAATTAGTTTATATTAAAACCTGACAGGTTTTTAGTTGCAAAAACTTGATAATCAGCATATTAAATCTGTCAGATTTCTATCAAGTAATTAATTGCAGGTACTTATAAGCTGGTGATAACGATTACTTTAAAAATTCGCATACCACAACTCATAATTTACACTTTTCTAATTCCTCTATTTTTGACACCTTATTTAATTCAAACCTGCACGTTTTGCAATCCATTGGTAAGTATATGGTAGAAACTCTTCTACAAATTTTTTAGGCAAAGTAGCATATTCTTGTGGTGTGCCTGTGGTAGCCTCTTGAAAAAGATGATTTGCCTTGGGAAATATTTTTACTTCAAAATCAGGGTTTTTGCCTTTTTCAAGTGCTTTTACCATGGGGGTTTTGTTTTGTGCAGGCAATACCTGAAGGTCTAATTCTCCAAATAGCAGCAAGATAGGGCAAGTCAATTTTTCTAAGGCAGGGACAGGGTCATAGCCCAGAAAGAATTTCATCCAAGGTTGTGAAATTTGCTTAATTTGCATTTCTATTGACATTCGGGCGTATTTCTCCTTGTCAGTAATGTGTTTACGGCGTTCTTCGGGTAGGGCATCTATGTCACGGATTACCTTTGCTATGAGCTGTTCTTTGAGCTGCTCTACAGCAAGGCTATCTTCTGAAATGATTACTTGGTGCATACGCGCAAGCAAAGGGAGTTCTTCTTTGATTTTAGTAGTATCTGGATTGGGGCTTGCCAGTAGCATTGCCCTTGATTGCTCTATGATAATCTCACTTCCGCTCACCCCAGTACCTGCCATAGATACTATAAAAGCCACTTGATTGGTAGCTTCAGAAGCTGTAAGGGCAGCCACAACTGCCCCCTCGCTATGCCCAAGTAAACCTATTTTCTGAGGGTCAATCTCGCTACGGGTGCGTAAAAACTTGATGGCTTCAGCAACATCTTTTGCAAACTCAGCCGTAGTAGAGTTATTGATAGATTTACCCTTGCTTTTGCCCACGCCTCTATCATCATAACGCAATACCGCCAACCCTCGGCTCGAGAAGTAGTCAGCAATATGTGCAAAAATCTTAAATCCTAAAATTTCCTCATCACGATTTTGTGCCCCACTGCCTGTAATTAGTATAACCGCAGGGTGTTTTTTACCCATCTTCGGAATGGTAAGTGTTCCCTCAAAGCTATTTTCTCCATTGATAAAACTGACTATTTCTTCGTAATAAGACAAACTATCTTGCGCTTGGATAGGCAGTTCAAAGGGATTTTGCGCAGCTATTTTAATGCTTAAGAAGCAGAAAATTATCAAAAAAAAGACTGTACTGAATGTTACTTTTTTCATGGTATTTTAACTGTTTCTCACAAAAATAATTTATCTTCTTGAATCTATCATCAAAAAATTAATTTATTTGATGCGCTGACAATTTCTGTGAAAATCTGTAGTAGGGGTTGTGTAAAAAGTATTTTGAGCAAAATTTTGTATGGTTATTAAAAAAAAGCAATTTTCAAAAGCCTGCGTAATTCTCACTCAATAGCCCATAGGTTGCAACCTATAGGCTATTGAGTGAGAAAAAACTTCTAACTCAAAATAATATTTGGCACTGCTTGACTTTTTACACAGCCCCCTGGCATTTATGTTCTGAACAGTATTCAGCTCATCTTATCATACACAATCACAAAAATTATCAGAAAATCGTATTTTTTTCAATCTCTCTTGATTAAACTGTGCCTACTTCACTTTTCATGTACCAACTTAGAGAAGAGTTTTTATGAATTTTAATTCTATCTGGCTCTGCTTGAATACCATACAATTTAGGTTTTTGGTCTTGTACAGTAATGGCATAGCCGTCCGTCAGATGTTCGGCTACTTTGTCTTTAATTTTTTTGTTGATTCTGGATA
>CAYZQI010000119.1:0-14985 GCA_964480455.1 uncultured Cytophagaceae bacterium | reverse complement strand
TAACTTGTGGTACTAATTTTGGGGAGCATTATAGTAGAACTCAATGGAAAAGTAGGCTTGATAGATAAGCAGGCAAAAGAGGTTATTGCGCCTGTTTATGATGCAGTAAATTACAACATCATTGGGGGATATTTTGAAGTAGCACAAAATGGTGAGGTCAAAAAAATTGAAAAATCAGATACTAATCCAAAAGGTTAATCCAGAAAGATAGATTTTATAGAAGACTTTGCATGCGTTTTTGGTGAATGCAAGGTTTTTTTGTTTGAAGAAAATCAGACTTTAATTTTTTGCTGTGTTTCTTTTTCGGGCAGAGCTTCTTCTGTTTGAGCATTGCCAAGGTTTTTGGCGTTTTTTCGCTTTACTTCTTGCAGTAAATACCATTCAATTAAATAGTCTATGGGTTTTAGAAGCAATGCAAAAGACATCTTGAGCATAGTATTGATAAAGAATTCATTTTCATAATAATTGTCTATAATGGGGTCAAAAAACAACTCTGACACACCAAAAAGTAAGATAGCGGCAGTGAGGGTGATGGTAGTTGCACGCTTACTGATTTTGGCTTGCGTCAGTTCATTCACTGTATTCTGAAGCATTATACGCTTCTGGTTTATTTCTTCAGTACTTTTTTGTAAATCTTTGTAAGCGAGGTCAAGTTTGCCGTGAGTCTCTTCAAGAAGATTTGTTTTATGGTTGAGCTGGTCGTAAGCTTTATTGAGTTTTACTTGAAGTCGGTCGCTTACACGAGTCATCACACGTGCATCATTGAGGAGGGTTTCGTATTCAAGGCTAAGTTTTTTGTATTCCTCTTTGACTTGCTCAATAGAATGTTCTTTCGTGCTAAGCAATTGTTTAGCACGATTGAGGGTTTGTACCTCTTTTTCAAAAACATCTTTGGGTTGTTGGACTGACATTCACTCAGGGTTCAAGATTTCATTACCAATTCTATCTCTAAGTTAATGAGAGATTTAAAATCATTACCAGATTCTTCCATGTCTTCATCTCCTTCATCAAAATACCATTTTACGAGCGTATTTTGATTTTTTTCGGAGAGTAGCTCTAATTTTCGGAGCATATCCAAGATACATTTAGAAGAACTGGTGTTGAAGTACTCGAGATTAAACTCAAAAAGTGTTTTCACCGAAGGGCTTTTGACATATTCATCAAGCCAATCAAAAAGTGGTTGATAAAATGCAATAGAATTTTCAGGAATTGACCTACCTGCAATTAGCAAATTTCCTGTGAGTGCATCAAAGCTCACCTCTGGTGTACGTCCTGTTCCTTCTAACTTTATGTTTTCCATTCAATTATGAAATGAGTCTTTTTAAAAATAAAAAATTTAGGGAATACAAATATAGTATTTTTATTGAATAGGTACTTTTACTTCAAGGCTATAAAACGAAAAA
The DNA here is from genome assembly GCA_964480455.1 of uncultured Cytophagaceae bacterium. Classification (GTDB taxonomy): domain Bacteria; phylum Bacteroidota; class Bacteroidia; order Cytophagales; family Microscillaceae; genus JAABSX01. The sequence continues at coordinate 13,582 of CAYZQI010000119.1, read as the reverse complement.
TCATTTTCACTTTCTTCAAAGTGATAACTTATTTTATTACCTGACTTTCGTGCCATATCTATGATACCCAGTCCCGCACCACCACTTGGCGTGGGGTCATTGATAGCGAGTACCTCTTTATAATAATCTTTCAGTGAGTTGGGGTCAAGTGCATTTACTTGGTCTATTTTTTCTTTGAGCAATTCCACCATATTATTTTCCACAAAATTACCCGTAATGATATGATAAGCATCATCAGTACGCCGTATCATGAGGGCTGCCGCCAAAAGCTGCTCATTTTCAAAAGATTTTAGCTGCTGGTAGTTATATATATTTTGAAGACACTCTAAAAGAATACTAAACACCTTCTTCTTTGTTTTTATGTCTTCGCTTTTATGCTCCAAGCGATCATCTACCAATTGAAGAATAGACGTAAGCAAACTGTTGGTGATTTCACCTTTAAAGTACAAGATGACTGATTCCTCTTGCATTTGTTTGTAATAATTATACACATCAAGCATACCTTTATCAAAAATTAAGATAAGTTGGTAAAAAACTAATTAATAGCCAAGTTGGTTTTAACAATCTTTATTTTACTGAAGCATTTATTTGCTCACAGTATCATTGAAGAATAAGAAGATAACCAAAATGACAACAAAGATACTCATTTTTAATCCAATAAATTAGCCATCAAGCATTTTATTACATTTACTGCCTCTAATAATTGATTTGGTATGTGATTAAATGAAGTATCAAGGTGTAAATTTGCAAAAAAAAACTTAATTATTACGCTATGCTCTATAATTTTTTGTGTGTGCTCTCCCAAATCAGTTTCTTACATGGTTTGAAAAATGTAATCCTATCACCAGGCTCCAGAGTAGCACCCCTTGCCATTACTTTTAATAGACACCCACACATCAAAACTTATACCCTGAGCGATGAGCGTGCGGCCGCTTATACTGCGCTCGGTATGGCACAACAACTGGTGGCGGAACATATCGAGAAAAATAACGCACTGACAGTCCCTCTTGTAGGCATGGCTTGTACCTCTGGTACAGCCGCCCTCAACTATGCCCCTGCCATTGCAGAGGCTTTTTATCTACAAATTCCACTTGTTGTATTTACCGCCGACCGACCAGCAGAATGGATAGATCAAGCTGATAATCAGGCGATTAGGCAAGAAAATCTCTATGGAAAGCACGTTAAGGCAGCCTATCATATCCCTACTGACCTGAGCCACCCCGATGCCCTATGGTATGCCGAGCGTGTGATAAATGAAGCATTGCTAATTGCTAAAAAACCACCTTATGGGCCTGTGCATATCAATTTGCCCTTCAGAGAACCTTTCTATCCTAAATCTGACACAGTTTTTGAGTTTCCGAAAAAGCCAAGATGGATACAAATGCTACCAAGCCAAATAAATCTTGAGAAAAATACCTGGCAAAAACTACTCAATGATTGGGAACAGTACGAGCGCAAGCTCATCTTAGTAGGGCAAGGCTTTTTTGATGAAAATTTACTCAAAAGTTTAAAACACTTACAGCAAGATTATAAAGTAGTGATAGTAGCTGATATCATAGCTAATACTGCCGCTCTTGCTGAATCAATACAGCACCAAGATATATTTCTAATAAATCCGAATGCTACCTTTTTAGAAACATTAAAGCCTGACTTGCTCATTACCTTCGGAAAGGCTTTTCTTTCAAAACCCTTAAAAGCCTATTTCAAAAAATATCCGCCAGAAGTACATTGGCAATTGAGCGAATGCGAATACCTCATAGACACTTTTCAGAGCCTCACTCACGTCGTACCGATGACACCCACGCACTTTTTTGAGCAGCTTTTCCAAGATTTAGATTTCAAAAATCTACTCCAAGCCGAACCCGAAGAAGATACACCTTATTATGAAGATTGGCAACAAGCAGAAAGAAATGCAAGTAAGTTTTTGTATGGATATACTTTTGAAAAAGATGACTTTTCAGAACTAGAAGTAGTAGCTAAAATAATGGAATTGCTACCCGAAAAAGCCCTTATACACTTTTCTAACTCTATGCCTGTGCGCTATGCCAATCTCTGGGGAGTGCCTAGCTACCTCAGAGATACAGAAAAAGTACCCATATTCTATGCTAACCGAGGCACAAGTGGAATTGATGGCTGCCTTAGTACGGCAGTAGGTGCTGCAATGGCTTCGCCTGAGCGCATGGTCGTATTGTTGATTGGCGATTTGGCATTTTTTTATGACCGCAACGGACTTTGGAACAATCAACTCCCTGCTAATTTGCGTATTATTTTACTCAATAACCACGGTGGAAATATTTTTAGAATGATTGAAGGACCTCGCCAACAACCTGAGTTTGAAGAATATTTTGAGACAACTCAACGACTCAATGCCGCCAATACTGCCAAAGACTTTGAAATGACCTACTATGTTGCTGATACTCTCGAGCGTCTTGAAACAGCCCTCAAAGCACTCTTTGAGAACCTGCATACTTCCAATGTACAACTCCTAGAAATTATTACTAATAAGGTGATAAATGCCGAAGTATATCAAAAACTAAAAAAAGATTACCGCAAGCAGTCTGAGGTGATACTAAAATAAAAAGTGTTTGCAGCAACCTGCAAACACTTCTTAAACTCAAAATCACAAATAATTAAAACTTATTTTGCAAAATTCAAGGGATGTTTCAAATTTCTATGATTGGTAATCTCTATCACTACTTTGCCAATAAACATATCGGCCTCTATGCGTACAGGCACACGGTTTTTGTCGTCAGAAACCCAAAATCTGACTGAGCTTTCACCGCTAAATAAGCCATTTTCGGGCATAATTGGTACTAACTTGAAAGCATTGATTTTACCAAATTTAGTACGTATAATGTCTTTTCCTAAAAATCTGACTTTAAGATTGTAGAGTTTGTCTTCTAAAATACCTGGTACAGTAACTATTTCTCCGGCACTAAGGGTATTAAAGTCAATAGTGCGTAAATAATAATAGCCACTCACAATATCTTGTACATAATCGGGTACATTTACTTTAACTGTATTTTTCTTCTTCTTGCTTGCATCTTTTTCTTTTGCACTAAACTGTTCAAACTTCATCAGCGCAGTATTGCTCACAGGGTTAAAATCGGTTAGTTCTTTGCGCCTAAAATCACCTTCTTCTATGTTTCTGTAAAAACGGTGCGGGAAAAAAGAAGCTGTGTCTATGTAAGAACGCCACTCATCATTTACAGTAACCAATGCACCGCCTACTCCTGAGGTTTTACCTTTGATATCTACTCTGTAGCAGTAGCGGTTATTGAGCAGATAGTGTTTTGGGTGCACATCTACTACGGCAGTGCCAGCCACTAAAGGGCCATAATGCACAAGGTATTCTATGTGTTCGCCTCTTTTAAAAAAATCATTTTTGATGAGTCTGTATTTTTGTGGATTGGTAGGTGTAAAACTTAATAGTAATACTACTAAGGAGAATATGGATAAGTTTTTGATAAAATATAACATAGTACTGTTCATTTTTTATTTTCAGTTCATACTATAGACTTTAAAAAAAAATAAATAGTTGCCTTTCAGGGCAGAATTAACCACTCATTAATGCCTACTTTACTTTATTTTTAGGTGTTTAGCCCATCATTGCTTATCTTGTTAAATGCTTTCTGCCATTAGAGCCAAAAAAGCAGAGAGCTTCGCCTTGGTTTGTGCATATTCTCCCAAATAGCGATTAATTACAATGGCAAAACATAACTGTTCGCCTGAGAAGGCGGTAAAATAGCCCGTATATGCTTGTACCCCTGTCATACCACCCGATTTTGCACGTAGGTTGTTTTTTGCCCTGCCTTGGTTGGCAATGCCATACATAGTGCCCGATACTCCTGCAATGGGTAATGAAGCCAAAAAAGTTTTTCCATAGTTACTCTGTGCAGCCTTCAACAAAATAGCAGTCAATTGTGAAGTAGTAATGCTGTTTCTGTAGGCTAATCCACTGCCATCATACATAAAAAATCCTTCTGTATCAATGCCCTGCTTTTTCCAAAAATCAACTACGGCTGTTACTCCTGCTTGAGTGCTTGCTTCTCTTGCTACTTGTAGAGCAATGGCTTTCAAGAGTGCCTCTGCAAAAAGATTGATGCTGTAAAGATTGGTGTAAGTTACAATTTCTTTGAGAGAAGCAGATTGATGCGTATAAATGTTTGTACGTTGTGTATCCCATTGTGCCTTATCTAAATGGAGTTGATGTGTAGTAACGGGCATGTGTGCAATGCTTACTTGGCTGTTTTTGAGTTTTTGATGCAGTTGGTAGGCCAAATAGTAGGCGGGGTCGGGTATGGCTCCTTTAATACTAAAAACGCCTCCCATGGGAATAGTGCCTGTTACGTAGCGCACAGGGTCGTAGGGTGCTCCTGCGATACTTGCCCTATCGCCTGTACCTGCTTCGGCAGTTTTTACTTCATTGATAAAGCGTAGATGGCGAATTTCTGGTTCAGTACGCAAGATATTGGCTACCTGCCCTAGCTTGGTAGGTTGAAAAAAGAGTTTGTAAGTATTGTCTAGCACATTGATTGCGCCTGCGGGTGTACCAAAATAGTTGCCCATATCACCCCAAATCCATTGTTCGGGAGTGAGGTTGTAGGTAAAAAGGCTTTCATCTGCTATGATACGCCCTTCTATTTTTTGGATACCTTTTGCCTTTATTTTTTGTGTAAATTGTACCAACAACGCATTCATTGTTAGACCTTTCATGAGGTTAGAAGCTAAGGTAGGGTCTCCTCCGCCTTTGATAAAGAGGTCGCCTTTCAGCGTACCATTTTCTATGTTACCGCTATACTCCAAGGCAGTCTCAAATTTAAAATCTTCTCCCAAGGTAGCCAAAGCAGTAGCCGTAGTAACGGCTTTCATCACAGAGGCGACCGTAAGTGTTTTCTGGGCATTGAGTTCTACAATAGGTGTTCCTTTTTGATTGATGAGCGAAAAGGCAACCGTGCCATGCTGGTAAAGAGGGTCTTGCTCTAGGCGTTGAAGGGCTTGTTTGAGTGCTTTTATATCAGCCACTTTTGCTTTGGGGTTGTTTTCAGGGGTATTTTGAGCACAGGTCAGCAATAAAAAAAAGATAAAAGAAAAAAAACACAAAAGAATACCTGCTTTGGTGAGGAAGCGTTGCATATTACTGATTTTAAGTTAATTCAGGTCTAACAAATTATTTAATCTATTTTATTTGAGCTTATCGGCTCTTTCTTGTGCTTCTTTCATTACTTGTTCAGCTCTTTTATCAGCCTCTGCCACAAGCTGGTCAGCCTTGCGGTAAGCAGTTTCTTTTGCCTTCTTAGCAGCTACCTCGGCAGCTTTTCTTGCTATCACACCTTGTTTAGCAGCTTCTTCTATGGTGCGCTTTTCAGTGGCATCAGCTTCTTCTTTGATTTTCTGAGCTTGCGTACGGGCTTGAGCTTTGATGGCATCGGCTTGTTTGCGGGCTGCGGCTAAGATTTCTTCCGCACGTTCGTTGATATTTTCTTTGATTTCGGATTTAATTTCTTCTTTTTTCTCTTCTACTTCTTCTTTTTTCTCTTGAATCACAGAGGGTTTTCCATTAGCGGAGAGCAAACTAATGTCTGGTTTTAGATAATTTCCATCTATTTTCAGATTGATTAAAAGATTGCCTTGCGGGTCGGTGCCTGCACCCAGAGTTTGTAAGGCAGTCGCTACCAATCCGCCTACTTTTTCTTTGGGAATGGTGAGTTTTGCCAAGAAATCCAATGCACCTTCTAAGCTATTGCTACCACTGATGTTCATATTGAGGTCAGCAGTTTTGATGTCAAAAGGCTGATAATTTACTTTTCCATCTTTGATAATGCCTTTGATAAGCACGTCATTCAGTGCGATTGCTTTAAGCGATTTGAGGTTAGTGAGTGAGCTAACCCTATCTAATATAGGTAAATCTTTTGCCATACCCCGCAATATGTTGATGCTGAGCGTACCATTGAGCGATTCATCTAGTAAAGGTGTTAGAGAAGAGCTTAAATTTCCGCTGATGTCTATGAGGCTTGTCAAGTCGCCTGTTAGTTTTTGTGCCAATGCGCCTGCCGATTCGCCTGCATTGTAGCTCAATACATTGCCAATAGGCAAACTTTTGATGCCAAGATTGAAAGCATATTTAGGTTTGAGCAGGTCGGTAGGGTCATACAGTAAAGCTGTTGTAAACGCACCGCCCAAAGTTTTGAAGGTGATTTTTTCCATACGAAATTTACCCTCTTTGATGATGACCACACCAGCCAAATCTTTGATGCTAAGTTTGCCATAAATGGTTTCTTTTACCTCAGCACTGACCCTAAAATCAAGATTTTTTGGGATTTCCACTACATAACTTTCCCCTAGGTTGCTGCTAGGCGGCGGAGCAGTGCTTTCTGTTTTACTTTCAGTAGCAGTACTTGTATTTGAGCTTGGGGTTTCGGTAGTACTCGTCCATTCGTTGGCATAAAAGCGGTTAGAGCGAAAATCAAGCAACCCTTTTAGCACTGCATCTGTGCTAAATAGATAAGAGATATAATTGGTCAGCGTGCCATTGGCTTTTATATCACTTTTGCCGATAAAGCCCTTCATTTTTTCTAATGTAAGTACTTGAGGGCTAAATTTTGCGGTAGCCTCAGTGATTTTGAGGGGTTGTGCCAAGTCGGTACTTGTGTAATTAAAGTTACTGAGCGAGACAGTACCGCTCGTAGGGATTTTGGTATATTCTCCATTGATGGCATAAGATGCGCGTCCTTTGCTTTGCAAATCTGCACGAAGTTTTCCGCTCATTTCCATACCTTCTATAGGGTAGAGGTGTAGTACTTTGGCGAGGTCTATGCCTCCTTTTGCCAATACGTCAAACCGGAGGTCATTCAAATCACTGAAGAGTGCTTTTATTTCAAAGGGTTCTTTGTCTAGCACCATTTTTAGTTGATTGAGGCGAATTTGGGTATCTTCTATTTTGCCTGAGGTATTCTGCACTGCAGCATCTATGCGCAACTGTTCGAGGGCATCGGGGTATTGGTTGGTTTTGAAGAAGCCATCTCGGAGTAGCATTTTGGCATCTATAGCAGGAATCGTTGTGGGGGTAATTCGTCCCTTGGCTTTGAGGTTCAGGGTATAATCTCCTTTGAGCGTCATGCCTTCCATTGGGAAGACTTGGGTAAGCTCACTGAGGTTGATTTTTGCATTTGCAAGTGCATCTATGAAGGGGCTTTCTAGTCCTTCTATCTTTGCTTGTGCCGAGACAGGGTCTTTGCCAAAGTTAAGGCTAAGTTGTTTGAGGTGTATGAAGGTATTATTAAGTACCCCCTTTTTATTAACTATGAGCAAATCCATATTCACCTGATTGACCGATTTGGGAAGCGCAGGATACTGAAACATTCCCTCTTTGACTTGAAGTCCTAGCTGAAAAGCGGGCAATTGATTGCCCTCGTAGTCGGTTTCGCCTTTGAGAAAGCCTTGCATTTTGAGCGAGCCACTTGTTTTGAGGTCTGCAAACTGTTCAGTAAACATACCCGGCACGAGCGAAAGAATATTTTTGAATTTATCTTCTTTGGTCAAAAAGCGAATATCTAAGTTGATTTTATCGGCAAGTAACTGTACAAAGCCCTCAAATCCAAAAGAAAAATCATTGATTTTGATTTGGTTGTCTTTAAAGGTATATTTTGATTCAGGCAGATTGATGTTGAGCGTGATGTCAGAGTCTATTTGTTTTTTACTTAGGTAAGTAAGCCCTGATTGCCTGTAAGTCAACTCTTGCATAGCCGTCTGAATGGCAAGGTCAAATACATCTTGATTGAAATTGCCTCTGCCTTTATGTTGGAGGTTTTCTATTTTAAGGTAGCTTTCAAGTGATGCGTCATCATAGATGATACGTCCATTTTCTATTTGCCAAAATTTAATAGACACTTCAAATTCAGTAGTCGTGGTATCTGTTTTGGTTTCTGTGGTGTCTTTGGGTGCTTCTATGGCAATGTTCCAGTTGGCTTTACCACTTTTGAGTACTTTGGCATAGATGCGAGGGTTTTTGAGATAAAATCCACGTACTTTGGTTTCAGCCCCAAAAATTAAACTCCAAATATCTAAAGTAACATGGGTGCGGTCTATGGCTATGAGCGTGTCGCCCGCAAACTCTTCCCTTCCAATGATGCTGAGGTCATCAAGACTTGCCGTAATATTGGGGAAATTTCTAAAAATGCTCAGGCTAAATTTATCAAGGTCTATGTTTACATCAGCATTTACATTCTTGGCTATTTGTTCGTCAATGACCGTTTTGATGTCATCTTTGAAGAAATAAGGCACAAGTGTAACTAGCAAAAGCAATAATACAAAAAGCCCTAGCAGCGCATAGCCTGTGATTTTCAATATTTTACGATAGTTAGGTTTTTTCACGGGGTAAAGATGTTTTGAAAGCAAAATTATAATAATTTGCTAGACTTCAATCATTTCATCATCAATAGTTTGCTTTTTTATCAAATGATTTTGTAGGCAGACGAAGCAAATTAAAATGATAAATTAGGTAAAATAAAGAACAGTTTTATGAACTTAACTCTTCGAAAGCTAAGGATTTAGCTTAGTTGATTACCAATAATTGATTGTAAATCCTTTTGTATTTATTCGTTTTTTAAAATTTCATATTTAGTTTTGTCAAAATAAATTATCCAATGATGAATACACTAAGATACTTTCTTTTGTTTACTTTATGTCTTTTGTGCCTATCAAGTACTGCCCAAGCACAAAAAAAATCAAAAAAAGATGGGTTATTTACACTCAGTACTCTCTATGGAGATATGCAATTTATTTTATACGAAAAAACACCCAAGCACAAAGCAAATTTTTTGAAGTTGGTGAAAGAAAATTTCTATCAAAATCTGCTCTTTCATAGGGTCATCAAGAATTTTATGATACAAGGCGGCGACCCCAACTCAAAAGATGCCCCTGAGGGCAAAATGCTCGGAGAAGGTGATTTGGGCTACAGAGTAGATGCTGAGTTTGTGCCTGAGTATTTTCACAAAAAAGGAGTGATAGCCGCCGCACGCGACAACAACCCCGAAAAGGCTTCGAGTAGTTGTCAATTTTATATCGTACAAGGCAAAAAACTCAAAGCAACCGACCTAGAGGCAATAGAAAAACGAAACAACATCACTTATACCGAAGCACAAAAATCAGTTTACCAAAATTTGGGCGGCACTCCACACCTCGACCAAAACTATACTGTTTTTGGAGAAGTACTCAGAGGATTAGACATCATCGATAAAATTGCGGCTGTAGAAACCCAACGAGGCGACCGCCCCAAACTTGATGTACCCTTTACGATAACATATAAAGTAATGAAAAAGAAAGCCATTACCAAAGAGTTTGGATATGCTTATGAATAACTACTGAGAAAAAGTCCTCTAACCCCTAATGACCCAAATGGAAAAACAAAGTTTTAAAATAGAAACACTAGATATAGAATATGACTTGCTAACCAACGATGATGAAAAATTGATTCAGCTTAATGAAGGTGATTTCAATAAACTTTTTGCACACATTCAGGCTTTAGAAACACAAGTGGAAGCACTGCAAGAAGCACTCATCAAGGAACTCAAAAAGCAGGCACTTATCAAAAATATACTTAACAATGGCTAATATGAAATTACTAAAAAATAATTTGTGGGCAATATTTTTTTTTGGGTTTATACCAACACTACAAGCACAATTTTATAAAGCACTCTCGCCTGCTGAGGTAAATATGATTATGGAAGCAGACTCAAGTGAGGCAATGCGAGTATTGAAAATTACCAACTATGTGGACTCGGTCTTTTTGCGTATGCCCTCACTGCCCATCAAGCCCAACTCCAACGACCCCGTACTGCTGAGTTTTATTAACAGACTCTTTCGCACAGTGCGCCACCCCAACTCGCTAGGGGTAGGTATTGCTGCCCCACAAGTAGGAATACCGAGACAGATTATTTGGGTGCAGCGTTTTGATAAGGAAGCAGAAAATTATCCTTTTGAGGTGTATCTTAACCCAAAAATTATAGAATACAGCGACTCTACCAAGCTGACCGCCGAAGGCTGTTTGTCTATCCCTGAATACCGCGCTCAAGTACAAAGACCTTGTACCATTGTGATAGAATATGACCAACTAGACGGCACGCACAAGCAAGAAACTGTCTCGGGCTTTACCTCAGTGATTTTTCAGCACGAAATCGACCACTTAAACGGCATACTTTATCTGGATCACCTCAAAGACGAGGCCTATCAAGCAGAAAGAGAAAAACAAAAGAAAAGCCTGAGTGAAAAAAAACCATAGTAGGTCAAGGGCTGTAGGTCAAGGGCTGTAGGTCAAGGGCATGCCCTTGACCTACAGAAAAAATTTTATGAAGAAAAATATGAAAAAATTAAATATTTTCTTTAACTTTGTAGCCATATTTATATAAAATACTAGGTTATAGAAAGTAAGAAGCAATCTAAATAAAAGATCATTATAAATAAACAATAAAGAACGGTGCGCATAGAACCGTTCTTTTTTTCTTATCTATCTGTGTTAAAAATAAATCAATAAAATGTATGGCAAAAATATCTTATTACACAAAAGAGGGTCTCGAAAAACTTAAAAAAGAACTGCACGAGCTAAAGACAAAAGGTCGCCAAGACATAGCCCAGCAAATAGCAGAGGCAAGAGATAAAGGCGATTTGAGCGAGAATGCAGAGTATGATGCTGCCAAAGATGCGCAAGGGCTTCTCGAGATGAAGATAGCTAAGCTAGAAGAAGTATTGGGCAATGCACGTATCTTAGATGACTCTAACATTGATACCTCCAAGGTAGCAATTTTATCAACGGTAACTATCAAAAACATCAAACTCAATAAGACTTTCACTTATACGCTTGTGTCAGAAGAAGAAGCAGATGTAAAGGCAGGACGTATCTCTGTACAATCGCCCATAGGCAAAGGACTTTTAGGCAAATCAGTAGGTGAAATAGCCCAAATCCAAGTACCTGCGGGCATTATGGAGTTCGAAGTGCTTGAAATTACACGTTGAGCTACTATAATTCTCAAAATCAAAGGCATAGTAAGCATTTATGGTTTGCTATGCTTTTGCTTTTTTGTAAGAAGTTGTGCTATGTTTTCTTGTATCTCTTCCCACCGCCAATGAGAAGGTATTTTTAGGAGGGTCTTTTTGGTGCTGCGGTCATAGACCACCACAAACCCTGCACCTATCTCTTTTTTTGCAACTACATCAAAGCCAATTTTCCTGATAAAACGCCCTTGCACAGTCTGATGTATGTCATAGTGAATAAATACAATGGGCTTTTGTGCAAAGAACCACTCCACCTTATGCATCTTTTGGCTGAGTAACTTACAAGAGGGGCAATTTTCAGCTTGATATACTACTGCCACCAATTGTGTTTTTTCATCAAACTGATTCCATTTCAGGAAATCAAAATAAAGTACTGAAATTACTAAAATCAAGAAAAATAAAGCGACAAAAAAGTTTTTCATAGAATTGAACACTGAACTACCAACAATTAAACACTTTTTTAGCCAATAACTCACAACCAAATATCAATCATCTCAAAGGCAATATTAAAGTAATGCTACTTTAATACATAGCCTTCTGCCAATGCAGTATATTCGGCAATCTGCTCCATTTCCCAGGTTTTATCAAAACCTAGTTCTTTTGCCATAAGGCTTGCCACCAAAGGGGCAATGAAGATGCTGGCTTTTGCATCTAAGAGCAAAGCGCGCAATCGCCTTGCCAGTACATCTTCTAGGGTACGTGCCATTTCTTGGCGCACTGCCCAGATAACTTCTCCTTTCAGGTAAGGCAAATCGGGGTGGAGATTTTCTTCCCATTCTTTCTTTTCTGCAAACAAGCGCAGCAAAGCAGGTTTATCTGCGCCATAGACTTGGAGGGGGTCATGCTCAGATTGATGCGCTACATAGCCGTGGATGGGCATATTTTTGGTTACACATTTTCGCTCTTCTAGCCCTGCTACAAGGGCAGCTTTGTCTATGGTGTCTTCTCCCATTTTGCGGTAGGTAGTCCACTTACCTCCCGTGATGGTTACTAACCCCGAGAGCGACACCATTAATTTATGATTTCTTGAAATTTCTTTGGTGTTGGTGCCTTCGCCCTGAGGAGCAGCTAAAGGGCGCAAGCCCGCAAAAATACTTTTTACATCTTGGCGTTGAGGAGCTTTGGTGAGGTAGCGACTGGCAGTGTTCAAAATAAACTCAATTTCTTCTTCCAAAGCCCTAGGCTCTAGGCTGGCGGTAGCTATCGGGGTATCAGTAGTGCCTACTACTACTTTGCTGTGCCAAGGCACTACAAAAAGCACTCTACCATCATCGGTTTTGGGTATCATGATGGCAGCATCTCCCTGCAAGAATGACTTATCTAGTACGATATGTACCCCTTGGCTAGGGCGCACTAGGGGAGGAGTCTGGGGGTTATCCATCTGTAAGATGCTATCTACAAAGACACCAGTGGCATTGATGACTACTTTGGCGTGTACTTGATGGCTTTGTTGGTTTTCTACATCTTGTATTGTCAATCCATTGATAAGCCCATCATCAGATTTGGTCAGTGCTGTTACGCGGGCATAATTGAGGGCAGTGCCTCCATTTTCTACCAAGGTTTGAGCTAAATTGATGGCAAGGCGAGCATCATCAAACTGGCCATCATAGTAGATAACTCCTCCCTTTAAGCCTTCGGGATTGAGATTGGGGATTGCCTCGAGGGTTTTTTTCTTAGAGATATGCACTGAGGGCCCCAAACCTAATCTGCCTGCCATCATATCATAGACTTTAAGCCCTATGGTATAAAAAGGACCTCCCCACCATTCATAGTTAGGAATGATAAACTCTTGATTGCGTACTAGGTGCGGGGCGTTTTGCTTGAGCAGCCCCCGCTCGTGGAGTGCTTCTAGTACCAGGGCTATATCACCTTGCGCAAGGTATCTCACACCTCCATGCACAAGTTTGGTGCTGCGGCTAGAAGTTCCTTTTGCAAAATCGGCTTGTTCAAGAAGCAATGTATTGTAGCCACGTGTGGCTGCCTCGAGTGCACTGCCTAGTCCTGTAGCACCGCCTCCTATCACCACCACGTCCCAGATTTGGCCTTGCATGGCAGTCAGGTTGTTGAGCATTTGTTTGCGGGTCATAATTGCAATTTATTTTCTTTAGAGTTGAGTGAGTTAATGATGCATAGCAATAAAATAATAAGTAAAGCTAACGATTTGTTTTGAAATAAGGGCAAACTAGCACTGTTAGATGGCTGATTTATGAAACATTTATGAAGGAAATGTGCAGCAGCTTTTTTTAGCATAGGCTTAGGCAAGCCTTGTATATCCTTCCTGAGCCAAGAAATGCAAAATATTTTATTAAAATTGTTTTATTTATCTCTAATGATATTCTATATTTGACTTTGGACAAAAGATAATACACTACTATAGAAAAAAAAATACTGTCAGAGGTATGCCAACAACACAACACAATACCTCATCAAATTAGCTGCTATATACTGATAGTCAGTTAGTTATAATGACTGAATACTGGGTAGTCCCTGATTAAAGTGTGTATGGTTTCAAACTGTTTAAAAAGTTAGCGGG
>CAYZQI010000118.1:0-15162 GCA_964480455.1 uncultured Cytophagaceae bacterium | reverse complement strand
GGGGATGGGGTGAAAACGGCTGAAAAAGCCATACACACTTAACTGTTGGACTACCCAAAAACCTATTTTTTTAAGTAGCTGATTATGAATAGGTTAAATATAAATGTTTCAATTCCAAAATGGTACAATTATAAGTATCATCAACCCCGATGAAATACTTATCGATGATGAATTTCAATTCCTAAATGGTACAATTAAAAGATAACAGATTTATCAAGCACATCATTTACAGTAAATATTTCAATTCCAAAATGGTACAATTAAAAGCAAGTGTAGCATCACTTACCATTACTTCTTTACGAATATTTCAATTCCTAAATGGTACAATTAAAAGAGTGGAAAAAGATGATAGTAGAATATAGCGAAAGAATTTCAATTCCTAAATGGTACAATTAAAAGACTTATTGACCCAGCTTTTTTGCTTAGAAGAAAAGAAATTTCAATTCCTAAATGGTACAATTAAAAGTTATACATCTCTTTGGTATTTCTTTCTTGTGGGCAATTTCAATTCCTAAATGGTACAATTAAAAGTTTGTATTACGATATGGGAGTAGTAGAATCACAAGTATTTCAATTCCTAAATGGTACAATTAAAAGTGGGTAGGTACATTTCCGAAAACCCAATGATAAAAGATTTCAATTCCTAAATGGTACAATTAAAAGTCCTGCCACAATGCCCGTAGGCACAGGCACACTTGCATTTCAATTCCTAAATGGTACAATTAAAAGTGAATTAGGTGTGGCAGATAAAAACAAAGGCGATAAAATTTCAATTCCTAAATGGTACAATTAAAAGTTTCAAGCATAATTCGTGTATATTTGTAGAATACTATTTCAATTCCTAAATGGTACAATTAAAAGCATTGAAATTGAAAACAATTATTTCTTTGAAGCTCGATTTCAATTCCTAAATGGTACAATTAAAAGGAAAGAAAGCAAGAGGGAAAGGCAATACTAATTACACATTTCAATTCCTAAATGGTACAATTAAAAGTATACCGTAGATGATTGCATCTTTTACCCCAAGAGATTTCAATTCCTAAATGGTACAATTAAAAGTGTGATACACTGCCAATTCCAAGTTCTTTTACTTTATTTCAATTCCTAAATGGTACAATTAAAAGCCGATAGCCCAGACCAACTCATTAGCAATGCAGCCATATTTCAATTCCTAAATGGTACAATTAAAAGCCGTTGATATTTTTACAAAAATGTGCTTTTAAATTGAATAAAGCAAGTTTTTTTTGAAAAAAAGTTAGCCAAAAGTCGTCTATCTCCAGTAATAGGATTTACCCCCACCTACGACAAGCACTGATAATCAGGTACTTAACTCAAAAATTCGCTAATTCTTCCCAAAAAGACCCTACGAAAACACAATAAAAAAATGATAGACGACGAATCCCTACACTCGATAGCTCACAGAAAGTTGTCTAAATCATTCTTCTCCTGTCCAATTACCTCTTTCTCTAATAAGTTAGCTTTGGTAAACACCATCTCTTTCTGTGTCAATAGTTCCCCCGTCATAACCACATACCCCCATACGAGGCGAATTGACTATGGGCATTCGTGCGTAGTCATCAAAATCTTCACACTTTTTTGCGTGTTTTTTTGCACAGGTTTTACAATAATAGCCCTCACCTTCCCATAAATGTACCTCACATAACTCAGTGGCAATTTTTTCTTTGCATACATCACACATTATTTTCAGCGGTTCATTGCGAGAAAGCAAGACTATAGCATCTTGGGCAGGTATCTCAAGCTCTTCTTTGACTTCTATCTTCAAATAAGTAGTACTGCCATAGTCATATTCGTAAGTTAGTTTTTTACCTTTTGCCAGTAATTTATCTGCTCTCCATTTCATAGGCACTTCCTTAGGTCTTTTGTCAAGAAGTCCATCTTTTATGTACGTAAAAGCACTCATGTGTCCACAACACTCCAGCCAAATCTTCCGCAAAAAGCTATCTATTTTCGTAAAAGTAGTCTTGCCATCTACCCAAAGACAAAGAAACATAATGTCTGCCTTCACATAGACGAGATAAGAGGTATCTTTTTCAACAGGATTTTCCTTGGTCAGTTTCTTGAGGTGTGTACTTAAATGGCGAATGATGCCCCTCTGTGCAATGGTCTCGGCACAAAATGAGCATTTACCTTCTGATTTTTTTTCTGCTAACATATCTTCCTAAGGTTTAAAATTCAAGATTTACCGCTACAATCTAGCTATAAATAATTGAATAAAAAAAATAAAAAAATACCAATATTTTATTTGATACCAAGCATTTTTGGCAGATAGAAACTAGGTTTCAAAACATTGTTTTCAAAGTAAAATTATTGAGAGCCCAAAGAATGATTGACGACTTCCTATCATGCCCGACAATTCAAAGAAAGTTGTCCGTATCATTCTTTTCCTGCCCAATTACCTCTTTTTCAAGCCATCTTTCTTCACGGCTTTTAAAGATAATCAGGCTGTCCTCGTCTTCATTCATAAATTTCTTCGCCTTGCTGATGAGTTCTTTGAGCTTTACCTCAGTAATCTCACCTTCAAAAACAGAGTTCTGAATCCAATTCAGGTACTGCCTACAGAGCTTGAGCATTTTTACTACTCGCTGCTCGCCACAATCATAAACTAAAATTACGTACATATGTATTGATAAACTGATGGACTGATGGACTGATGGATTGATAGACTGATGGATTGATGGATTGATAGACTGATGGATTGATGGGCTGATGGGCTGATGGATTGATAGACTAATAAATCAGCCCTCAGTTCCTCAACTCCTCAACTCCTCAGTTCTTCAGTTCCTCAACTCTTCAGTTCCTCAGTTTCTCAACTCTTCAGTTCCTCAGTTCCTCAACTCTTCAGTTCCTCAACTCTTCAGTTCCTCAACTCCTTAGTCCTTTCCTTGTGCGTTTTTTCTTGCTACTGCCACAATTTTTAATATTTCTTCTGCCTCTTGATGTAAACTTCCTAAAAGTGTTTTCTCAATAATATTACTCTCTATTAATAATTCTATCCAAAACAATACTTCATCAGCTTCTTCTACTACAATAGATAGTTTACTAAAAAGTTCTTTCCCAGACCTTGCCCTGCATGCAGCCCTATAATTAGCAGCTACCGAAGTAGCACTTCGCAAAAGCTGCTTACCTATAATCTGCGCTTCAGAGGTCTTTGGCAAAGCTTGAAAAAGACGAATCACTCTCAAAGCAAGTTGCTTTGTTCTAGTTTTAAATTCTTCCCTGAATGTAATTTTATCCATCTCCAAAAATTGATAAAAGTCCTTTTAAAATTAGCCATTTTAAGTATAAAACACAAATAATAATCTGAAAAAAATAAATAAATTAGCCCTTCAGCTCTTCAATTCATCAGCCCTTCAACCCTTCAGTTTTACCACCAAATCTTAAAAGGCTTGTATTCTTCTATTTTCAAGATATGCTTTACGAGCTTGTAGCACTCAAGCCTCACTAAGTGCTTGTAACTTACCTTTTTCTTCAGGCTTCGGTGCATAATTGTCTCTTTGAGCTTCTCGTCCCAAGCCTGCATAAAGGTTTTCTTGCCCGATTCTTTCAGAAAACAGCCATTGAGCTTTTTGTCAAAATCTTTGCTTTGGATTTGCTTCTTGTTGAGCAAACTAAAAATCAACCTATCTACCAGAATTGGCTTAAAGACCTCCGCCAAATCTAGGGCAAGGGAATAACGCCTAGCCCCTGGCTCATGCAAAAAGCTAATCGTTGGATTGAGTTGTGTATGATAAATCTGGTCTAAGCAGAGTGTGTAACAGACCATATTTCCAAACGAAATCAAGGCATTGACCTCATTAGAAGGTGGCTGTTTCTCACGATTTCCCATTTCAAAGTCATTGATAATCAGCCCGAAAGCATCATAATAAGCCATACGGATATTGCCCTCTATGCCCATAATCTGAGGGATTGAGGGATTGAGGGGCTGATGGGTTGAAGAGCTGATGGACTGAGGAACTGACTGACTGATTGATTGAAGAACTGGTTGATTGAGGAACTGAATCTTTCAATTCTTCAGTTCTTCTATCCTTCAGTCCTTTCATCAAGATTTCTATTTGCTCAATCTGTATGCTGCAGTCCTTATCTCTGTTGGTATAATACCTCAGATTTTTGAGCATATTAAAACTTCCGCCCTCTAGCATCTTGCGAGCAATTTCGATACGCCTTGCATGATTTAGGTAAGCCTTTGTTTGTTCTATCTGCATCTTACCCGCCAGCAAATACTCTTTGGGCATAAACGAGCCTGTATAATGCTCATAATAATCAAAGAAATGCAGCGTAACATTGTGCTTTCCCAGAAAATTCAGCACCGCACTGTTCACATCAAGCGAACCAAAAACATAGAGTTTCTCTACATCTTCTATGGGCAAATACTTGGGTGTACCTTCCTTGCCATTGGCATCAGTAGGCACAAATTTGAGCGTATTGTCCTTCCTAGACAGCCGCCCTTGATTGAATAAATAGTAAGATTTCATATTTTTAAATATTGAAGAACTGAAGAGTTGAGGAACTGAGGAACTGAGGAGTTGAGGAACTGAGGAACTGAAGAGTTGAGGAACTGAGGAACTGAAGAACTGAAAGCTGATTTATCAATCCATCAGTCTATCAGTCTATCAATCCATCAGCCCATCAATCCATCAGTCTATCAGTCTTCCACAAAACAAAAATCAAAATAACTACACGACTTACAGTAACTTTTCTTCACCCGTTCGGGGCAGAAATCCTGACCCAGTATCACGGATATCTCCTCAATCCAACCCTCAATTTCCTTTTTATCTTCTGCTGTAAGTGCTGCCAAGTGATGCGTCTGTCTGAGTTTGGGATATTCTAAGATGCCCGTAGCCTCCATGGTGCCATTCAGTTCCAAGATATACTGATAAAACTTCACCTGTGCAATGTGCGCATGCTCGAGCTTGTCTGATTTCTTGATTTCGTGTACCACCTTATTGTAAGGGTCAAAAAAATCAATCTTTGCCAGCAGCGTATTTTCGTTCAGCTCAGCCGAGAGACTTATCTCTTGGTAGCGTTCTGCCCTTTGTGGGTAAGTCGTTTCACCTATCAGCTTGCCTTCATAGACCGTGTCGGAGGTTTGCTCCATAGAAATTTGATGATGAAACAACCAAAGTTTACGCTTACAAACATGGTAATAATTGAGGTGTGTAGCCGTGAGGTTCATGAGTTTAAAAGTTAAAAACCATCAAATAAATTGTTATCAACTATAATATCTTTATGGAATTGAAGTAGCAACTCTTTATTTCCAAACCACTCCTCCAGATACACTCTATTGAGTTTAGAAGTCTTCACAGAGGCATAACTATGGATAGAACTATGTACCCAATCAAATAAGCCCTTACAAAATCCATGCTTAACAGGGTTGAGATGAATATAGACAATGAGTTGTGTGAAGTATTGGTCGTTGGTGATAACTTTTCGTTTGAAGTTGGGCATAAATAAGCTGCCTTTTCGGTTGTACATTTTGTTGTAAGCCTGTGTATATCCGTTAAAAAAGTGAGAAAATTGCTTGCTGATAGCGTTCGAGAACCCTCCAAGGGTTTCAAACCCTTGGAGGGTTGGTCGTTTTAACTGCAAAAACTCCAATACTACATCTTCGCTTCTTATTTTGACCATCAGATGAAAATGATTGGGCATCAGGCAGTAAGCATACGTATCGGCAATGGGGTAGATGTACTCAGCATATTTGCGAAGAAAATAGTGGTAGTTCTCATCGCTACGAAACAAATTCTCGCTGCCGTTGGCATGGTTGTAGAGGTGATACACCTCACCTGGAATGAGTGCTTCTGTCATATTTTTTCTAATTATCAAACCATCAAACCTGTCAGGTTTGATGGTTTTGTAAGACACACTATTTTAAATTATACTTTTTGTAGTCCTCTTCTATTGATTCTATGGTTTCCTTGTCAAAGTTATCAGGAAACTCCTCCTCTCTCAGGTATTTTTCAGCCCTTACCAAGGCTTCATCTATACCTTCCGAGTCATCATCTTCCCATATCATACCACCTTCGTCTATGAGCATCAGAAAAGGTTCATGATTATACTCATTTCCTTGCCCTAATTGCATATACCCTTGTTCACTGAGCCACCAAGAGAGATAAGGATATAAATGTGAGAAATTTTTCATGTGAATAGGTTAGTCTAGCAAAAATTAAATAGATTAAGAAGCATTATTATTCATCTCTAAAAGGTAATTTGCGGTTTTTTCGGATTTCCCTTTGCCAAGTTAAGGGGTCCGTAATGGTTTGGGCATAAGTGCCTCTTTGAGCAATGCGTTCTAATGCAGCAAAAGCTTCTTCTTGATTTTTAGAAGATATTGACTCCCTCAATACTTCAATTTGTAATTTGTCCAAGAGTTCTTTGACAAATCGCCATTCTTCTTGGTTTTTGATTTTAAGTGTAACTTCCATTTTTTCAGATTTTAATTTAAAACTAAATATACTCTTTATTTGATTGATTGGCAACGCTTACCTAAGGATTATTTCAAGATTCTACGATTTTATTTGTGCTAGTGAACATTTTTTATCCACCAACAATAAATAATTAAGACATTACCTTTTGATATAACATTTATGCTTTTTTACTGTGGTAAGTTATGGGGAAAGGTAATGGAGGTTAAAGCAAGTTATTACTTTGCCAGTTTTCATCTTCATCTTGCAATAAACCCAAGTCAGAATCATATTTCTTATTAGTTTCAAAGTAATCTACTTGAATCATCTTGCCTGTAATCCCTTTTTCCAATGCCTTTGCCCCTTTTCTGATAGATTGGTTCTGTAACCAAGCTGCAAATTTTCCTTTTCTGATTTGTACTTTCAAGTTCTCAGCATTAATAAAGTCATATTGCTCTAGGTATTCATCAAATCTTTCTCTTTGATTCTGTGGTAAAATCTTTATGCCATCAAACTGCTTATAGAAGTCATCTTCTTTATATTTTGAGTGCAATAAAGGAGATAAATCACTCAAAGAGTCCTTCAGCCATTTGTAAGCATCATTAAATTTTTCCTTACTTTCCTTATCCCAAATGGGATACACAAAATCAATAAATTCTTGAAGTAACTTTTCTTCTATAATTCCTTGATTTTGTATCTCATTGTTCTCAAAAATCTCTATTGTTTTTTGGATTGTATCTTTACTATAAATATAAAAATCACTTTCATTACTTTCCCTGAAAACATAACAAGGGCAAATTCCCTTCTCTCTCTTCCTATTTACTCTTCCAAAACGTTGGATGAGTGCATCAATAGGGGCAGATTCGGTATAAATCATATCATAATCAATGTCCAAACTTACTTCTATTGCTTGTGTGCCAATCAAAAGTTGTATTTCAGGATTAAGTTCTTCTTTGCTTTCGCCTATGAGTAAATCTTGTTCTTTTTTATTACGGTCGATGCCATTGAATGAGCCATGCAATAATACCTTCTCAATATCAGGTAGTTTTTCTCTGAAGTATTTGAAGACTTCTTGCGACTGTTTGACTGTATTACAAACTACCAAAACCTTTTTATTTTGAAATAGGTCATTCTGAATTAGTGTTAAGTTCTGAAATAATAAACCCTCCTTAATTATCACTTTATGCCTTTTGAAGTTTGTATATAGTTCGTTACTTGCATTTATTTCTTGATATGAACCAATAGCTTCCTGAATTTCTTTTCTGAGAAAAGTTGGTAAAGTTGCGGTCATAATCATCACTTTACTGTTGAGATTTTGATTCATAAATTCTAAAAGTACTTTAATTTGAGCAAAAACTTCAGGACTGTAAGCGTGAATCTCATCAAAAATCAAATAGCTACCCACCCACTCGAAAACACCTTGTTCAAAACCTTTTAAGCCAAATAAATTTTTGAGTAATTGAAAGGGTGTTACCACTTTGATAGGGGTAAGAATATTTTTAAACTTCTCTTTAAGACCTTTTATTTTCTCTTTTCTTTCACTTACGGAATACTGATAATCCTCAAAATAGTTACTCAAATAAGCACTCAATTTACCATGTAACATTCCAACATTTTTAGTATCTTTTTCATCAAGGTCTTTTCCTAGACGTTCATACATTGCGTTGATAGAAGCAGTAAAGGGTAAAATATAAAATACCCTACCTTGCCCATTTTGAGCTAATTGATTTCTGAGCCAAAGCAAAGCACTTTCTGTTTTTCCTGAACCTGTGGGAGCTGTCAGAATCAAATTTCCATCTACTTTTGCACATTTATTTTGATGCTCATAAAAGTCTTTCCCTTTACTCTTTAGTTTTTTTTGCAGCTTATCCAAAAAAATAAAATGAGTATAATCTAGGTTTGGAATATGTTCTACTCTTGCTGACCCTAAATGGTCACAATGTTTTAAACCTGCAAAAAGTAACATAAGAAGCCAGTAATTTGAATTATCCAGAGTAAAAGGTTTGTTTAAATACTTGAGAACTAATTTATCGATTTCTTCTGCTTTGACTTGATTAAGTTTTATGTGATACTTTTCTAAAATTTTTAAAACTTTCTCTGTATCAACATTTTGTTCAAATTCACTTACAAAACTTCTATCTTCTTCCTCTAAACTAGGTAACATTCCAAACCTGTCATCTTCACTAGATTTATAATTTTTTTCAATGAAATTTTTATAAAGTAAGTTGAAATTCTTGTGATGTCCTGCAACAGCTAAAAGTAAAATATCTTTTTTTTCCTTTTCTATTTCGAGTGCTGTAACAAATGGAATAGAAAAAAGCTCATGCCTTTGCCTATTCCATTGATTATTCTCATCACCTCTCAAAAGTTTTTGAAACTCTTTATGTGATTTTCCTAAGTCATGAAAAATAACTGATAATTTGAGAAGTTCCCAGAAGTCTTCAAATCCTTTTTGTTTTTTAATATCAGGAAAAAGTTGTGGAAGTTGTTCCCAAATTTTCAAGCAATCATCAATATGTTGCTCTAATGTAAGTTGAGGTTCTGATTTTGCTAAAAATGTCATAATCGGGTTATATTTTTTTCCTATATTAGGAAGGGAATTTTAGGTCATGAAAAAAAACATCTACTTGTTTTTCTTCATCTCGAAACACCTCAATATCAGCCTGTAATTTATTTTTATAATTGATAATTGAGTAAGGTTCTGTACCTAAATTATTTCTAGGAAAAGTATCTGTAAAATACTTAGGCAACGCTTGTATCTGACCTGGTAGTTTGTATTCAAGAAATGGTATTATTTGTCCTCTTAACTTTTCAGCTTTGGGCAATCCTATAATTTCCTTTCTCTCAATTTTGCTAACACTTGCCAAATCATTCATTCTTCCTAATACTAAAGGGTAATAAGGTTTTCGGAAAAAGTTTGCTATCTTTTCATCTAAGACATATAAACGCAAAAAAGTATCTGAAAGGAACTCTCTACGAATTACATTAGATTTAGCATTGTTACTTGGCACTCCCTTGTTTGAGCCAATCTGATAAATCGTTTCCAAATCTACATCTTTGCCTTTATACTCGAAGTAGTAAGCAATCTTTAAGTTATCATAATGTTGATAACTACCCGTTGTCGCATTAATTAATCCTAAAATTGTACTAATTGGTGGAACTTCCAACGTAGGTTGGAAGCCACTAATCAGGTTGGGGTAGCGAAAACTGGCTGTCCAACTTGTGATGTCAATGGTATATACTTGCATTACTCAATTTGATTTTCTACTTGTTTACAATATTTATTGATAGCTTGGTTTATCGATAATAAATGTCTAGTTTCTGATTTCTCCTCTTCAACGAGGTTACATTCTAGCAAATCCTTGAAATCATTGAGTAATGAAATAAGGTCAGCATTATATTCATCCATAAAACCACTACGTTTGCCAATAAATATTTTACCTTGAAACTGCTCCTTGTAATCTGTTAGAATTTCTCTGATTCCTTCAATATTGAGTAGAGCTTTGTCATTATTTACCCCTGCATTTTTGACAATATGTGAGAATGGGTGATTACCTGTATTTGTGGTAGCCAAAATGATAAACTTAGGTGTTACATCAGCCATGTTGTTTGTTTGCATAGCTCCACCAGAAATACTTTTCAGTGCCTGAATGGTATCTTTAATACGTTGAATACGTGTAGTTTTCTCCAAACGCACTAACTTTTGAGGATTGCCTTTAGCATCTTTTACAAAACTATCTGCTATTTCGGCAGCACCATTTTCTAAAGCTTCTTCTTTGAGTTTATCCGTAAGATTTTTGAATCCAGTTTTGTTATAAGTAGCAAAAGTACCTACTTGCTCTAAATCTAGAGAAAACATTCCTTTCATAATGGCACTGTATTCCTCCTTACTATAAGGCACAGAATCACCGTCTTGCCTTGCCATGCTTGACCAATTTTCCACAGATCGAGTAGAAGCTACCGAAATAATTGCTGAATTTTTGAGTGGTGAAACTCTGGTTACAGTTACATCTACTTTTTGTTCTTTACCATTTTTCAAAATAGGTTCTCCAGCTTCATCAACCACAACATCCTTAGCTGCTTTCATATAGCCAAAAATATCATCATCAGGAAATTTAATTGGGTCAGCAGCAGTAAATGCTATTTTTGCCTCACGTGTTACAGGTGATAAACCCCACGCGTGATTCTTTTGTAAAGTATCACGCCACCAATAACGCCATGCCTGCCCTGATACATAAGTATAGGCTCTGCCATTTTTGAAAATCTTTTTGGTAGCAACTGCATTGTCAAAGTTGCTTGAAGTGCTCTTGCCTGCATTATTGAGGGCAACTACATCTACATCAATTAAGATAAATCCTTGTGTTTTTAAATTCATGATTTTAGTCGTTTATGTTTTCTAATTCGTTTTCGGGTAATTCTAATTCAAGTCTAATTTGATTTTCATGCAATTTCTGGTAAATTGCAATCAACAATAAATCTCTTATTTCTCGCCAATTCACACCATCGGGGAAAAGATATTGTACATAATCCTCTAAGGTAATAAGTGGTTTCTCATTTTTGTCTTCATAGTTTTTGTTGATTAATCCCAACAAGAAATATCGCACATCATGACTGCTTTTGCAGCCATTTAAACGAGTAATAGACTTTTTGACTTTATCTGTGTCTTGTTTATTGACAATGAAGTCTGCCAATTCCTTGATTTTTTCTAAGGTTTTTTGTTCCATGTTTTTAAGATAAATTTGATAATATTCTACAATTCTGAAATTAAAATTTCTTGTTTTAGACCAGTGAAGTATTTCGCCTAATACTGATTGATTGTTTAGTAATTTTTCGTAAATTTTATTTCGCCAAGTCTTGTATTCTTCATATCTAGTCACTTCTTTATCACTATATATTTCATCCGTTTCTTCATTTAATTTTGCATCTTTAAATTTAGAACTTGTATAGTGATTTTTGATAAATAACTGCCAATCATTCTTTAATATTGGATGCAAACAA
Organism: uncultured Cytophagaceae bacterium; assembly: GCA_964480455.1. GTDB lineage: Bacteria > Bacteroidota > Bacteroidia > Cytophagales > Microscillaceae > JAABSX01. The sequence continues at coordinate 3,745 of CAYZQI010000118.1, read as the reverse complement.
GTAGCATAAAAAGAGAATACAGTTGATTGAATAGAATGTAATTGGACTTCGGGGCTTGCACCAAAGTTAGTAAAATGATACAATCCTAATGAAGTATTCTTTACATTAACTTTATCAAGTTCTTCATTATAAGTAGCTATTTTTAAGCTAGTAATACAATCATCTACAAAAGAAAATAAAGCATTAGCGGGATTTTTAAACTCAGACTTCAGCACATTTTCAGATATTTGGCTTGCAAGCCCAGCGAAATTTTCTTTACAGTTTTTCCTTACAAAATATTCAAAAACCTCAAGATTATTACTTTGAATTAGTGCAATTTTATCACTTAACTGTACCAAACCAAAAGGCACAAAGAAAATGCGAATTAGGACTTCTTTGGAAATATACAGACCAGCTTCAAATGCGTGATGAAAATTGATGAATGTTCCTGAACCTGAAAGAATATGATTATCCCTGCCAGCAGAAAAAAGTTTTGTTTCTCTGCCCGTAATTCTGCAAAAACCTTCCTGAAATTCTCGCTTCTCAATAATAAGTTCTTTGAAAAATTTGAGTGTTTCATCTATCTTTCTATGACCTTTGAAAGCTGGTTGAGTAATTGTAGAATTAAGAAAGAAAGCATTTAACTTTCCCTGCCAGCAATTTACATAAATCTTGGCAACTTCTTCAATTAGTTCCAAAATATCTTTTTCAGGATATTTCTCAGAGAAATATTTAATAACTATACCCCCAACATCTGCAAAGGGGTCGCCCGTAGGCTTTGTGAGCCATTCATAATCAATATTTTCTGTTTCTTTTTTCATCGGGAGTTATCTTTATAAATTTGACCAATATCATCAACCAAAAAATGGCGGTTATTACAAATATCACAATCATAACCATAATCCTCAGCGATTAGCTGACAATGCAAGCATCTTATTGGGCGATTTACTAAAATATCTTTCTGTACCATGAGTTAATTATTTTATTCTTTTACAAAACTAGAAATAATAATTCAAATTAAAAATCCTAAGTTACCTTAATGTTATTGTTTAAAAATTTATTTTTTTAACTCATTGGTAATCAACGGTTTATTTTCTAAATTTTTTTTCATATTTTTGCAGGAGTTTATAATTGAACCTCTTGGGAATTGAAATAAGTTACCTTATTGTTTATTAATCGTACCATTCAAGGATTTTCATCCCCAGACCTAACACAGCGGTTTGGGGATTTTTTACTTGTCTTATACTCAATTCAGTATCCATATTATCTTCCTTCTATCATTATTTTAAAAACCCAAACTTAACCAAACTCACTAGCAATTCCCAGCAATTCTCGATTTCGCGAAATTTCCTGAAATCTTCAACCCATCAGTCCCTCAGCATTTCAGTCCCTTAGTCCCTTACTATCTCTACCATACCAAAGCCCTGCGCATTTTCTTTGCCCAGTCCTGCCAGCAGACCTATTTCAATCAGCGGAGGGGGCGCAATCAGTTGAAAACGAAACTGCGTATAGCCTTTTACCTTTGTTTGGGCAGTGGTATCCGTTTTGAGCGTGATGAGGCGCGCCTTAGGCTGTTGGTTGGGCGGCACGATGACTTGTGGCGTACTTTCCATTGCTACGACAGGAGAAAGTATGGCTTGTTCTTGCAGGGCAGCCGTATATTTGCTGATAAGGTTATCTAGCAGTCGTTCCCCAAAATTGGGGTGCAAAGGCGATAGGTATTGGTCTTGCCCACGTGCATCACGCTCTGCCACTACAATGGGTGAAAGCGGACTCAATGTTACCGCACCATTCTCCGGAATCTCGAGCGACAGCAATTCTACTTGCATTACTTGCAGTTCGGCTTGGCTGTAGCGGTCGCCCAGCGTAAATATTTGGTCTTGAAACAAACCCCTTATGAAACTCTCTGCTGCTTTATCAATATAAAAAGCAATTTGAAGACTCAACTGAGGGCAGAGAATCTTAAGTCTATCGCTTCCTTTTTCTACATATCGTTTAGGAATATATAAATTAGAGAAGCAAAAGAGTTTGAAACTTTTGCCTTTTTTACTCGCATACCCTTTGTCATGCAAGAAGGAAGAATACTCCGCATCAGCTTTTTGGAGTAGTCTGTATATCCAAGCCGAGAGTTCGTACTGATAGTTAATCGGAATCTCAGGCTGATGAGAAAGGGTCTTTAGCGTAATTTTGAAGCGCATAGGTACTTATCTGGGTTAAAGTAAAACATCTAATACTATGTAGCACAAATATACATTAATAACTGTGAAATTATGTTTCACAGTTAGGAGTTATTTTTGCGATAAACTAAAAAAAATAAATTTTCCAAAAAGATGAGAAATAAAGCAGAACAATTTTCACGACTTCACCAGATTTGCGAAAAACTAGAGAGCTTCAAAGGCAGGCGTGTATCTATCCGTGAGTTTATCTCTATGTTCAATGTTACAGAGCGCACCATCAAAGCCGACCTACACTTGTTGAGAGAAGAGTACCTTGCACCTATTGAATATGATGCCAAAGCAAGAGGCTATTATTTTACAGAAAATTTTGCCTTTAGAGGCGAGCTGGGTCTAAAACCTCAAGACCTTAGTGTACTCAAACTTGCTACATCTACCCTTGCCCAATACAAGCACTTAGGTATTTACAACCAACTAGATGAACTACTTGCCAAAATAGAAAAATCCATCAAATTCAAAACAGACGACAACGCAAGCAAATACAACTTCATACAGTTTGAGTCCGTGCCATTTTTTGCAGGAGGAGAGTGGGTTGGTTTTTTCATACAAGCCATTCAAGAAAAAAAATGTGTAACATTCTCTTACCAAAAATTTCAAGCCGAAGCCCCAAAGGTGCGTAGCTTGCACCCTTACTTCCTCAAAGAACACCGCAACCGTTGGTATGTCATTGGGCATGATGAAGCAGCCAAGGACCTAAGAATGTTTGGGCTTGACCGCATCAACAAACCTTCCCTGATTGAGAACATTCAGTACCGACCTAATCACATTGATTTGGCACAAATGTTCAACAATTCCTTTGGCATTTTTATAGATTTTAGGAGCAAGCCCGAGGAGGTGATTTTGTCTTTTACACCTAGCCGTGCCAAATACCTAAAGAGTCAGCCCTTCCACGCACAGCAGCTAGACCCTAAGCGTATCTTGGCAGACAATGCCCAAGAGTTTAGGGTAAAGTTTGACTTTGTCCTTAATCAAGAACTACTCATGGAACTAGCACGCCTTGGCAAAGATGTAAAAGTCATCAAACCTCAGCAACTCAAAGATGACCTCAGAAAATACCATCAAGAGGCAACCTAAGGAAGATACTAAGCTTTTTTACTATTTCTAAAAATAATTTCCACTCATAATGTATTCTGCAAACCTGAATACCACAGGCGGATAGACAGCTACACCTACTATAATGCCATACAAAGCACCATAAAGGTGGGCATCATGGGCTATGCGGTCGCCGCCTTGCTTATCCATATAAGCCGAATAAAACAGATACAAAATAGCAAAGATAAAACCCGGAATCCCGATAGGAATAAAGAAAAGACTAACTTTCATTTCGGGCAAGTATAAGATAGAAAATAGCAAGATGGCAGAAACTCCTCCCGAAGCCCCTAGCGAGTTGGCCAATGTGCGGTGATTTCTAAGGTAGCGAAAATAACGTGGCAAATCTGATACTACAATGGCAGAAAGATAGAAAAGCAAAAATACTGCCCAGCCTATCCATTGCGATTCAAAAATACGTACCAAGATGATTTCTACTACCG
>CAYZQI010000117.1:0-15199 GCA_964480455.1 uncultured Cytophagaceae bacterium | reverse complement strand
AGGTATCTCAAAAGCAGCTACTTGGCGACCAGGCAAGAATGTAGTAGGCAATAAATCGTTTTGGGTAGCAGGGCTTAACTTGTTGTTGTCGCCTACTGGGATTACAATTTCTTCATCATTTTGATTATTGTATCCAAATACAGCGGTATAATTACCATCATTGTTTAATCTCACACATTCTAGCACAGGGCGTACAGGTTCAAAACACTCCTCTACAGTTACAGTAATCATATTACTTTCTGTGTTGCTACCTACAAAAGTACAACCTTGCACACGCGCACAACGAATGAAATAAGTTGTCTGAGTTAATTTACCAGGTTGATAGGTTTCTGCAGTTGCTCCTTCAATAGGCATCCAATCGGTATTGCCTTGTATGTTGGGCACATCTACCAAGCTCATCATCCATTGGTACTCAATGATTTGATCGGGCTTATAGGTTTCAGCAGGGCTAACACTGCCCAGCAGAGCAGGAGTAAAAGGTGAGCAGCCTTCTTGGTTGCCACTGATTTCGCCTGCATTTTTTACATTTTTATAGACCTCTTTTTTCACCCAGTTAGATTCACCTATGAACTCCTCGCAGCCTACTCTTCTGGCACATCTTCGATACCAAGTAGTTTTAGTGATTTCACCTGGGTCGTAATTAGGGCTATTGCTGTTCTCAATCACGTAATAATCTGTACCAGCATTGCCTTGGTTGTTGTCCACTACACTTTTCTTGGTAGTGCGAAGCCATACATATTCAAGCTCTCCGCTTCCACCCATAGGTGGGTTTACACTCGTAATCTCCGAAGGGTCAAATTTACCACAGTTGCTTTCTTCACCAGCAATTTCGCCACCGTCAGTTACATTGTCGCAGCATTGGTTCACAGTTACAGTAATCATATTACTTTCTGTGTTGCTACCTACAAAAGTACAACCCTGCACACGCGCACAGCGGATATAATAAGTAGTTTGAGTTAATCCACTAGGTTGATAGGTTTCCGCAGTTGCTCCTTCAATGGGCATCCAATCGCTATTACCTTGTGTGTTGGGCACATCTACCAAGCTCATCATCCATTGGTACTCAATCACTTGCCCTTCTGCTGCCATCGCGGGTGTTACACTTGTCAATAAACTAGGTGTAAAAGGTCCGCAGTTGCTTTGATTGGCTGCAATCGTGCCAGCATTGGTTACATTTTTATAGACCTCTTTTTTCACCCAGTTAGATTCACCTATGAACTCCTCGCAGCCTACTCTTCTGGCACATCTTCGATACCAAGTAGTTTTAGTGATTTCACCTGGGTCGTAATTAGGGCTATTGCTGTTCTCAATCACGTAATAATCTGTACCAGCATTGCCTTGGTTGTTGTCCACTACACTTTTCTTGGTAGTGCGAAGCCATACATATTCAAGCTCTCCGCTTCCACCCATAGGTGGGTTTACACTCGTAATCTCCGAAGGGTCAAATTTACCACAGTTGCTTTCTTCACCAGCAATTTCGCCACCGTCAGTTACATTGTCGCAGCAAGACTGAGATGAAGTTGCTACAGTATTTCTTGCTACATTACCACATACTGGTGGCAAGCTAAACTGTACTTCATCAGCAATAGTAGGGAGGTCAAAATCAGCAGTAGTATTTGCTACAAGTATGATACTCCCTACATCACTTCCTGCAATCCAAGATACATTGACATCAAAAGGATTTGAATTTATAATGGTAAAACTACGTGTGCTAGTGGCATCAGGCGTACATTTAGCTGTGTAGAGCGGTCTAGCAATACAGCGGTCGGGGCAGGAGGCTTTAGTATTGGATTTTTGCTGTCCGTTTTCATCTAGCCAAAAAATCTTTACTGTGTTTGAACCTCCCACAGCATTGGTTTCAAAAAAAGTATCTCCCGGAGGAGCGGTAAATCCACCAGTTTGAGAAGTGCCCACCACCTCCCAAGTGATTTCTACATCAAAAGCATTGGGGTTGCGTACTCTCCAACGGCGTGTAAGTGTTGGATCGTCAGAACAGAAGGAAGTAAGATTCAGGTTTTGAACGGGAACTACTTCTTCTTCACAAAGAATACTAATGGGAATAGCACGTCCTTGAACGGCTGAGGTTTCATTATTAAATACCTGAGTATGCACGTTAAGATCACTATAATCTCCCTCAGCAAGGTCAGCTACTGCTTCCCAGCCTTGTGCAAAACCTTCACTATCCAAGCCAATCCAGTTAAAACTATCTGTATCATTGGCATCAACTAGTTTAGTAGAATTTCCTAGTTTGACGAAAGAATCATCATAATAATTGGAAGTGGCGTGAATTTTCTGGCCAGCCTCTGCAAGTACCAACACATATAATTTGTTGGTTTGGCAGTCATAGCGGAGGTAAAGCTTGGAAAGGACATCAGTCTGTCCTCCATTTCCGCCAGCACGAATCATATCGGCAAAGAAATCTCCTGAAAGATTCCATTCACCAAAATCTCCATCTACTGTGGCTGTGCCATAAGTTGGCTGCGGGTGTGGCGGCGATTGCCCCCAGGCCTGCAAGCCCACAAAACACAGTAGGAACATACATAAGAGTACGATTTTGTGTTGCATAAGAGTTAATAGTTAGTTTTAAAAATAAGTAAATATAAAAATAAAAGGAGGCTCAAATGATAAAATTTAATAGATACTTTGGCAGAAAAGAATGTTTTTAAATATTTGGAGTAATATTTAAGGTTAAAAGATAAATTGGTATAAATTTTTGTCATTGTTTACTTTGTAAGATAGAAAATAGTATGTGTGTAATTTTAATAGAATTTTCATTGACAAATAATTTACCAATGGTAGAAAAGTGTATTTAAATGTAATTTGAAGGTGTTTGATAAGACACTATGTTCCCGATTATGGAATAAATTGTCTTTTTTTGAGATTAGAATTTATTATTTTGATGTAAGTTTTTACAATAAAAATAAACATAAAATATTTTACACATTCTAAACAGAATTATGTCACTAAATAAAAAAATAGTAAAACTTCTGTAGAATAAAGATATACCCAACCCAAATTGGTTTGGGAAATGGGGCTACTGAAAATCCTTGAAAATCAAGTGAATCAAATCCTGTAAATCCTCAAATCAAGTGAATCTTGGTATAATTATGTGAATACGCTTTAATTCAAAGGATAATAGTGGTGGATACAAATAGCATCACCCCACAGACATTTACAGATGTACTGTGGGGTGATGCGCTAAAAAAGTTGATTGAATTATTGTATGTTTACTCTCTGTTGCCCACCCTTCTCTCTCTGAGTGTGAGCACCAATTTACGAATAAACTCATTTTCACTTTTATAGAGCTCTGTCAATTGCCTAATATTAATGATTTTGAGTAATTCTGTCTTGGTTTTTCTATCTAGGTCAAGTTCAGTTTGCTGTAGGTCAAAAAGTTTGTCTAGGCTTTCCTCAAGTTCTTTGTCAGTACTTGTCAGGTTATCGCTCTGATTTTTGAGTGAAGCAATTTGCCTTTTGATGTCTATTTTTTGCTCAATATAATTGTCATAGACTTCCCAAAAATCTTTTTCTTGTTCGGGTTTCAGGTTGATGCGCTGCGTGATGAACTCTTTTTTGACTTGTTCTATTTCTTGTCGTCTTTCTTTCATTCTCTCCCTGAAATTGGGCTGCGCCCAGAGGGAAAAGCTCAACATACTTAATAAAATTACTAGACATAGTTTTTCTTTCTTCATTTTGTTTCTTTCAATAATTGATTTAATTCTTCAAATTCTTTGTGGTTGATTTCTTCATAAATATCTTCTTCAAGTACCTCATTCAATGCCAAGAGGGTTTCTTCTGTCATTGATTCTTCTTCTTGCTCAAGCATAAGGTCAAGCAATAAATTATCGGAAGTAGCTGTATAAGCCAAATAGTTCAAAATATCTTGTGGCTCTAGTTGTTCTATTTCAAAATCAATCAGTCTAAGTTGTGTATTTTTTTGGGTATTACTCTCTAGCTGTGTAGCTCGTTGTTGAGAAATATTTGCTGAGATTTTTCTCTGGTCAATTTCAATATTGCGTTGTATTGCTTCATTTTGGGCAACTGCTTGGGTATTGCTGAGTGTATCAATTACTACATCTTTTTCTATTTTGGTTTGTGTGTCTTGCTGTACAATTTGCGTCTGCTCGTCGGGTACTTGCTCAGTATTTTTCTGATTGAAGATACCCAAGAAAATCCATATACTTAATACACCCAATGCTAAATAGCCCGCAGGCTGATACCATTTTTTGAGTATGCTATGGCTCTGCTTAGTGGTCTGCTCACTTGCCCTGACGCGTGCTTGTATCTTGGCAGGCAGCCATTCAAAGTATTGGGCAGGAGTTTGAAAAACATTTGCTTTTTCAGTATTTTCTATTGTTTTATATGCAATCTTCTCATTAATTTTTTCAGTTAGCCCTTCAAAAAAATTTGCAGGCACTTCAAAGGGGCTTTGCTTTGGATTTCTTGCAAATACTTCCTCACGGTTTAGCTTTTGCTGAATCTCGAGAGGCAAAGTCTTAAAATATGCAAACGGCACATTGAATACATTTTCTTTACTTAGTTGTGCTATTTCGTAGCCATTCATGGCAGCAAGCTTCTGCTGAATCTCGGCAGGTAATTGCTCAAAATACTGAAAAGGTATCTGAAATACATTTTCTTTTTTGAGTGTGTGTATGTTGATGCTTGGCTTTTTCATGTCTTACTCATCTTTTTATTGCTAGTGATTGTTAAGGTATGTCTCTATCTTCTTGACTGCCAAGTGATAAGAGGCTTTCAAAGCACCCACGCTTGTACCCACAATCTCCGAGATTTCTTCATATTTCATCTCATCATAATATTTCATATTGAATACCATTCTTTGTTTATCGGGTAGTTTGAGCAATGCTTTTTGTAATTTTAGCTGAATTTCATCACCTGAGATGTATGCTGAACTATCTAATTTCTGACTCAACTCTTGCCCCACATCTACCAAAGGTAAAAAATATTTCTGTCGTTTTTTCTTCAAGAAAGTAAGACATTCATTGGTAGCAATTCTATACATCCAAGTAAAAAGCTGCGATTCTCCCTTAAAATTAGCCAATCCTTTCCAAATTTTCACAAAGACATCTTGCGTGAGGTCATTGGCATCTTCATGGTCTATCACCATTTTTCTGATATGCCAATATATTTTTTCTTGGTACTTTCTAATGAGGGTATCAAAAGCCTTATTTTTGGTTTTTTCCTCCGCAAATTGTAAGATAATCTCTTGGTCGCTCAAAATATTATTTGCAAATATATTTACACTCATTTTTTGTGGGTGGTCTTTTGGGGTTTTAGATAGCAGATTCTTCAAAAGGTTTAATTTTAGGCAGTGGTTGATTGTCAATGTTTGGCACTCAATAATATTAAATACCTGATTATCAATTATTTAATATTTTTATTTTTCTTCAAAATTCTTTTTGTCAGAACGCCAAAATTTAGATAATTTATTAAAATATAAACCACGAATTTGTAACTAAATTTGTGCTATCAAATATTATTTTAACAAAACTTTTTAATGATATGAAAAAAATCGCCTTTATTAGCTTGTTTGCTTGTGTGTCATTGTTTGCTTGCGAAACCAAAACTCAAGAAACAGAAGACAGTACTCAAGAAGAAACAAAAGACAGTACAAAAAAAGAGCCTTCTACCAAAGCCAGTGAAGCAGTAGCTGAAGACAAAGAAGAAGCCAAAAAATCTGATAAACCTAGAGGTTCAATTTACAGGGCAGATGGTTTGCGCCCAGGTGTAGCGAGTGAGTGGCTACAAGTTGCGTTCTCAAAAGACCAAAACAAAATAGAAGGGGTTTGGTATTGGACTACCGATGATGAAAACAAAATATCATTGAAAATCTTAGAACAAGAATTCACTGAGGGTGAAATCTCTGGATTCACGGCTACAGTACTTTTTCCTGGAAGTCCTGAAAAAATAGGCTTAGGATTAATTGAAGGCAAAGCCAACTTATCTTATGCAGATGGCAAATTTGAAGAGTTTGAATACGAAAGTGTGGAAAATTAGTATCTCGACAAATACGCCAAGATACCCGCTTTGTAGGCAAGTGCTACTTCATAGATTCTACGAGGTAGTGCCTGTCCCTTGTAGTCAAAATCTCGAGTATTGAGTTTTTTGACCTCTGTTTGATTATCTTGGTAAAGTGGCTCAAGATAACTCAACTTACCTATCACTTTGCGGGCAAGCGTAAGGTTTCGGAAATATACGCCTTGTGCCTCACTTTTGAGGCAATTGTCTTTCAAAAAAAACTGTTCATTGGGCTCAGGAATGGGTTTGATGCCAAGGCTATCCTCTAATGAAACAAGCAAATCTTTACTCAAACCTACCGACTGCTCCAAAGCATCGGTGAGCAATAAACGTAAAAGATGAAACCTTGCTTCGGTTTTGTCTAGTTCATTCGCCATAAATGCCCCTCCCGCAAAAGCCATGCTATTGTTGCGTGGGGTAGGCTTTGCCCATTTAGTATTGGTGGCATCTACATTATAATGGATAATGAGCGTGAGATGTGGGCGAAATTGATTGATTTTTTCTGCCCTTTCCTCGAATTCTATTTTCCTGAAATGCTGGTAAAATGCTTGTTGAGGAGTGAGTTTTGCCTCTGCTTTGCCTGCCTCGCGTGCTGTCTGGATAAACTTTTTGTACCAATCCATGTATGTTTCGTCAAAAGCTGTATGTTTATAATTGTCTCGTGAGAGCAATATCTTTGCCCCAAGTGCTTCTAACTCATCTGCCAAGATACGTGCCGTAAACCAAGCCAACTCAGACTCAAAAAATCGAATTTTTGTACCTTCTGTCAAATCCATTTTGATATATTTGCCTTCCATCATAGCCGTTTCCATATTTTCGGCAAAGTGTCCGGGGTCTAGGGCTATGCGCCAGCCTTTGAGGGGCAGCAATGTTTTTACCTGAAAAACAGGAAAATCTTGTAAATAAACTGTATCAATTTCCTCTTTCTCAGTAGGCAACTGAGGATAAATACTTTGCAAATAAAGTGGTGCTTTTTGAAGTAGCTCAAGGTACTGTGGCAAAGCCTGCCAAGTAAGTATAAACTCTGCTTCTTTTGCTTTGGGTGCAAAAAGATGTATGCCCGTGCTTTCTATTTTAATTTGCTGCTGAAGTGCTGGGTCTTTTAAAAGTACATTTTTAAGTTTTTGGGCGTAGTATTGCTGCAAAGAGTCTATCTCTGAAAGGCTCAGAGAAAGTACATCTTGCTGCTGCTGGCTCTGACACTGCACAAACAAGCAACATACCAAGCACAGCAAGATGAATAAAAAAGTACTAAATTTTACGACTAGATTGGAAGTTTGCATAGAGAAATCTTTATTTTTGACTTTCAAGAAAACAAATATGGCACATTCTTTTCAAAAAATACTCATTGTTCAGACGGCTTTTATTGGTGATGTGATTTTGGCTACAGCACTGATAGAAAAGTTGAACGCACACTACCCCAAAGCACAGTTAGATTTTTTGCTACGCAAAGGCAATGAAAGCCTATTGGCAAATCACCCCAAACTGCACAAAGTATGGATATGGGACAAAACCCAGCACAAGCAAAAAAATCTTTTTAAACTAATTCAAACTGTCAGGGCTGAGAAATATGACTTGCTAATCAATCTACAAAGGCATTTTTCTACAGGTTTGCTTACTGTTTTTTCCAAGGCAGAAACCACCATTGGCTTTGAAAAAAATCCACTTTCTTACTTTTTTTCTGAGCGAGTGCCACACGCTTTTGGAGATGGCACACACGAAGTGACCCGCAACCAGCGGCTCATTGAGCGCATCACAGACCCGCAGCCTGCTATGCCTAGGCTTTACCCAAGTGAAGCAGCTTATCAAAAAATAAATGAGTATTTAGAAAATCCTTTCATCTGTATTGCACCTGCCTCTGTCTGGTTTACTAAGCAATTTCCACGCGAACAATGGGCAGCACTTTGCGATGCACTTCCCGAAACAAGCAACATTTATCTACTTGGTGCGCCCTCTGACAAAGCCCTCTGCGAATGGATAAAAAACCACAGCACACACCCAAAAATAATAATTTTAGCAGGAAAAATTTCTTTGCTAGAGTCGGCTGCACTCATGCAGCACGCCCAGATGAACTATGTCAATGACTCTGCCCCAATGCACCTTGCCTCAGCAGTCAATGCACCTACTTGTGCAATCTATTGCTCTACAAGTCCTGCTTTTGGGTTTGGTCCTTTGGCGGAGGTACAACACGTGATAGAAACCCAAGAAATGTTGGCTTGCCGCCCTTGTGGAAGCCACGGCAAAAAAGCCTGTCCCAAAGGGCATTTTAACTGTGCCTTGGGCATTAAAACAGAAGCATTGTTAGCAGTCTTGAAAACCTGAAAAATTCCATTTTATTTCTAGTGCCAAATCACTATCTTACAGATTAAAATAAAAATTAGCAAATCATTATTTTGTTTTAAATTCACTTTATTCGCCTACGAATTATCCTTAATTATGAACGAAAACATTTTTAACACTGTATTTCTACCGCTTGCTTTGTTTATCATCATGCTAGGCATGGGGCTTACCCTAAAACTAGCCGATTTTGGTCGTGTATTCAAATTTCCCAAAGCAGTATTGGTAGGTTTGTTCAATCAGTTGATTGTATTACCTTTAACAGGTTTTCTGATTGCTTGGTCATTTTCACTTAATCCTGAGTTGGCTGTTGGGCTGATGCTCGTAGCACTTTGCCCTGGAGGAGCTACTTCTAATCTTATCACGCACCTTGCCAAGGCAAATCTTGCACTTTCTATTACTTTGACCGCATTTAGCAGCATCATTACGGTATTCACGATTCCTTATTTTTTGGGTCTTTCTATGGATTTTTTTATGGGCGAGGCAAAAGCCATCAGTATTCCTTTTTTGCCTACCATTCTTAAAATAATGGCAATCACCATTCTGCCCGTTGGTATCGGCATGCTAGTCAGAGGGCGTTATCCTCGCTTTGCGGAGGGAGTCATTCGCTTGGTAAATATTATATCTATGATTTTCTTTGTACTTGTGGTGGTGGTAGCTGTAGCTCAAGATACAGAAAATTTACAAACTTCTTTTATGCTGGTGGGCTTGCCTTTGCTGATATTGAATGTGCTGATGTTTGTGATTGGTTTTCTGATTGCGCGCCTAGGCACGCTTGATTTTCGGGAAAGTCTTACCGTTTCTATTGAAACAGGTATTCAAAATGGCGCACTGGCAATTGCGATTGCACTCGGGATTTTGGGCAACAGCACCATCGCCCTGCCCGGTGCTTTGTATGGACTGATGATGTTTTTTACGGTAATTCCTGTGGTTATTTTTGGGAGGCGTTTTAAGGTTTAAGGGAGTAAACAGAAAATACTATACCCAAATCAGATTTAAGTTTGTCGCTAATCAGAAACGGGGGTAGCCCTAGTCTAAGCAATTGATATTTTATAAAATTAAAAACTACATAGTATCATAGAACACATAGAGAGGCTTTTTTATGAAATTAGGTACAGGCTTTTATTAAAAATTAATTCACTCCGCTCAGAGCGACCCCATCTCTAATACAGATTGGGTAGATTATTTATTAAACAGTTCCTAAAAGCTAGTTGGCTGCTCTACAAACCCTACCTCTAAAACAATAAGTGCTGCCTCCTTCAAAACTTAACTTCACTGAATTGTGTTATTTCGCTGTGTTTTGATTTGAAGGTTTATCAATACTTAATACAATATGTCAGAAAATACTGTTAGCAAAAAATACCAAGTGGGCATCACCTTATCAGGGGGAGGTGCAAGAGGAATCGCACATTTAGGTGTTTTACACGCCTTAGAAGAAATCAATATTCGCCCTCAAAAGATAGCTGGTGTAAGTGCAGGGGCAATTGTAGGAGCTTTGTATGCCCACGGCTACTCTCCCAGAGAGATACTCAGAATGGTACGAAAGGTAAAGTTCTTTTCGTTTTTGAGTCTTTCCGCATTCACTCAGGCAGGTTTTCTCTCTCTACAAACCGTAGAAGAAATGCTCACAGAATATATGCCTCACAATAGCTTTGAAGACCTAAAAATTCCGCTTACTATCTCTGCAACTGATGTAAATGAAGGCGAAACAGTGTATTTCTCAAGTGGAGAACTCATCAAGCCTATCATTGCTTCTGCTTGTGTGCCACTCATGTTTAGTCCTGTAAGTTTGAAAGGCAAAACTTTGGTGGATGGTGGCATCATTTCTAGTATGGAGGTAAGACCTTTGCAGCAAGACTGTCAAAAGATACTGGGCGTTCATACCAATCCTTTTGATAAGAATCAGCCTGTAAACTCTGCCCGTTCGGTGCTTGAGCGTTGTCTTTCGCTTTCTATTCATGCCAATGCACGTGCTAATTTTGAGCTATGCGATTTTGTGATAGAACCCGAACAGCTTCAAAAAATAGCTGCACACCGCATAGACAAAGCCGGTGAGATTTTTCAGATTGGTTACAAAAGTGCTATGCTTCATCGCAAAGAATTAGAACAACTCTTTTTGTAAAAAATCTAAAGGCTATCAGGGTGAAGATAGACCCCTATTAGCAGCATATCGTCTATTTGCTGGTAGCCTTGCATCCAGTTGCTCAATGTTTTTTTGATGATTTCCTTTTGCTCAAGCATAGGCTTTTGGTGGTGGGCAAAGAGGAGTTCTTTGAGTTTTTTTATCATAAATTTTTTACCTTTTTTCCCTCCAAACTGGTCCTGCAGGCCATCAGAAAAGATATAAAACCAAGTGGGCTGGTCTATCTTAATGACGTGTCGAGTGAACTCTATTTCTTGAGTTTCATCATATACAAAGCCTCCAATGCCTATTTTGTCGCCTCTGATATGCTGCATAGTACCATTTTGGATATACAACAAGGGGTTTTTAGCTCCTGCAAAAGAGAGTGTTTTGAGGTTGGGGTCTATCACACAGAGTGCCACGTCCATACCATCTAAATTGGCAGTTTCCTTTTGTTTGAGTCCTTTTTTGATAGACATATCGAGTTCTTTGAGAATGAGCTGGGGCTGTGTGATACTTTCTGAGAGTACAATTTGATTGAGATAGACATTACCTATCATAGACATAAAAGCACCTGGTACGCCATGCCCTGTGCAGTCGATAGCAGCAATGATTTTTTTTCCTTCTGCAAAATCCTTAAAAATAGAGGGAGTTCCCTTGATGTGTGGGTCTTTGACATAGCGTGCCTCGAGGGGCGTTTCTGCAAACCAATAAAAATCACCACTCACTATATCGCGTGGCTTGTTAAAAATAAAAGAATCTACAAACGCTGCTTTGATTTGTTCTTGGTGTGGCAGCATGGCTTCTTGGATACGCCTAGCATAATTGATGCTTGAAGTGATTTCTTGGTTTTGGTCGGCGAGTTCTTCGCTTTGTACCAAGATAGCATTGTTGGCTTTTTTGAGATTTTCGGATTGCTCTATGATTTCATCTTGCTGTTGAAGAAGAATATCATTTTTTTGTGAAATTTCTTGAGTTCGCTGTGCTATGATTTGTTCTAGTTGGTATTGCTTTCTTTTGAGATGGGCAGTGTAAAATTTGATGCTACGCCATATCAGAAAAACCACCAACAAAAAATAAATAAAATATGCTACTGTACTGCGGTACCAAGGAGGCGTAATTTTGAACTGAAAAGTAGCTACTTCGCTTTCTACTCCATAGAGGTTTCGTGCCTGCACATAAAAGATATATTTCCCTTCGCTGAGGTTGGTATATTGGCGTTTGGTATCTTTGTTCCAGCTAGTCCAAGGTAAGGTAATTTCTCCAAATAAAAGATGTTCAAGCCAGTTATTGGGAGTTTCTACCAATTTGTATCTGTATTGGGTGGCTTCATTTCGGATAAAAAAAGGAGCAGCTACTTGAAACTCTATCACACCATTTTCTACATATTCAAAAATATTTACTGTAGCTTTGGTCTGCCTAAAATGGGCAAAAGGCTGCTGGTCTTGCGCATCATAAAAAGTTCCTCCAAATACAAGTGAATCTCCCTCAAGCATTATTTTACGGATATGCACCTTAAAATCTCGCTCAAAAAGTGAAGGCGCATCAGGTAAAAACCTAAATAAACCTTCTGAACCTCCTATCCAGACCTTTTGGCTCGTATCTGCATATATCACAGCCTCCTCAAACTCAGGCAGACTGCGTAAGGGCATATCTTTCCAATGGTAACGCCCTTCTTCATCTGGATAAGCCACCCCGATGGGTTGCAGATGATTGCTAGTATTGGCCACCCAAATATTACCTTTTAGGTCTATGCTAAGGCTGTGTACTCCGTAGCCTCTAGCTCCGAGTGTTTTTCCTAAATCTTGTGTAGGGGCAATCGTACCTTTGTGGTACTTGTAAATGCCTTTTTGCGTACCGATATAGATTTGCTGGTTGATGAGATAGACTTGATTTCCTCTCTTGGAAGGTAAGCCATTTTTTAATCCGAAGTTCTGTACTTTAGCAATAGGGTAATTTGGATTGAGCGTAACACGCGTTACGCCGTCAATAAATGTTCCGAGCCATAGCACATTGGGAGCTTCTTCTGCAATGCTATAGATTTCTGTTTTGGGCGGTTCAATGACCTGCCCGTCAGTCCAATAGCCTCCTTGGTAGCGAAGTCGTAGTAATCCTCCTTTTAGCCCTGCATAAATCATATTGGGCTGGCTAGGAGAAGCGTAGAGTTTCAACACTGCTTTTCTATCAGTAAGATAAATAGGCATCGCTTGAGCATTTTCTATTTGATAAATTCCTCGGTTGCTACTCACCAAAAGTTTTTGGGTATTGGCATCAGGTCTAAAATCTAGCAAGCTCCAAGTCTGTGTATTGATGCCTTGCACTGCATTGAAACGGTTATTTTGTTGATAAAAAACGCCTAGCGAAGTGGCTACATAGAGTATTCCTTTGTAGTAGCATATATCTTTGACAGTACCCTCCAATCCGTTGGACTCGTTCCAATAGCGAATTGGTATAAAGTAATCTATTTGACTGATTCCGTTGTCTAAGGCAAGCCAAAGTACCCCTTCACGGCTTACAAAAGCAGCGTGTACGTTATTGTCTGCCAAGCCTTTACTTTGGTTGATGATTTCTTTTAATTTTCCTTGTGTATCCATCATCACTATCCCTCCAGAGCGTGTACAGAGTGCTATTTCGCCATTGGGTAAGCTAAGTGCAGTATAGATTTGTTTTTGTTTGAGGTAATCATCTGCCTCAGTCTGGAAGGGTATAAATATATCTTCTTGTTTTGTGGCATTGGGTCGGAACAGGAAAAGCCCCTCTTGGCGTGTACCTATCAAAAACGTATTTTTTTTAAAAGGAAGCACTGCATAGATAAGTTTATCTTTCAATACTTCACCCTTGGGGCTAAGTTGCAGTTTACCATTTTGAAGCTTATACAGACCATACGTTTGGTCAAAAACATATAGTTGCTTGTTGACAAGAAAAGTCAGAAAGAAAAATGAGTCTGCAAAAGCGGGTATAATTTTAAATTGCTGCTTATCGGGTGCATAAATAAAGAGGAATTGGTCTGTCTGAAAGCAAATTCCTTCGGGAGTGATGTGAGTAGTCCAAACATCACCAAAAGTTTTCTTATCCTCGGGTAGGTCTTTACTCAGAGAGATGTACTGCACCTGCCCTTGTGTATTGGGTGCAAGAAAGCCAAACTCATTGCTACCCCCTACATAAACTCTGCCCTTGGCATCAAGGGCAAGTGAACGCACCGCCGATTGATTGCTATTTGAAATCAAAACCCATTGCTTTCCATCATACTCTAACACGCCTCTGTCGTTGGCTACGTAGATAATCCCTCTTTGGTCTTGTATAACAGCCCAGTTTTGAATTGCTGCACGATATACCTTTGATGAGTAATTTTTGATAAATACATTGCCTCCTTTTTGTGCCATTGATACAGGTAAAATGCCTATAACCAATGATATGCACATTTGTAATAAAAATAAATAATAAGCAAGTAGCCTCAAATAACTCTGTTGGAGCATAAATTTATATTTTCTTGACTAACAACCAACCATTGTCAATTTTTGTGTAATAATAATTATTTTACTAGATATTTTCAATATTCTTCGCTGTTTTAGGCTAGATAAGCAAATGACTGTTGGGCAAGATATGATATAATCTAATCTGTATAGTTTTTTTATCAAATGAGCGTTTTTATTAAGTATAGTCCAAAAATATCATCACTAAGGTTTGTATTATTAACTTTTATTGCTATTTTTATCAAAGAAATTATTATTGCAGAAAATCCACAACAAATCTTAATAGAAACCCAATTTGAAGGACTTACGCTCTATGTAAGACCACACGAAACACACGAATGGCTGATGGAAACTAAGCTTGTGGCTGAAGGGTATGGAATAAGTGAGGGTTCTCCGCGCTCCACTAAAAATAGACATCAAGACGAGCTATTAGAAAATAAGCATTTTATTAGCGTTGCAAATTGCAACGCTAATCCACGTGCAGGAATAGCACATATCCAGACCTTCTGAACAAAACGAGGTGTCATCCATTTAGGCTTTTTCATAAAATCTAAGCGGACAAAGCTATTCAGAGATTAGGCAGATAATTTAACTAATAAACATCAAAAAAGCCTATTAAAAATTTGTAAATACACTTGATATTCAGTATTTTTATCAATCTAAACTTTAATCCAATGGAAAATACACAACAGATTTTAATAGAAACTCAATTTGAAGGGCTTACGCTCTATGTAAGACCTAATGAAACGCACGAATGGCTTATGGAAACTAGGCTTGTGGCTGAGGGATATGGGGTAGATGAATCAGCCATTAGACAACATAAAAAACGTAATAACTCAGAACTAATAGAAGGGAAACACTATTTGTGCGTGACTATTTGTCACGCACAAATTACAGATGTTAAACTTGGTTCAATGGTTAGAGAACAAATATTTTGGACTAAAAAGGGTATTGTAAGGCTAGACTTTTTCATCAAGTCAAAACGAGCAAAACTATTCAGAGATTAGGCAGAGGATTTAACTAATAAACATCAAAAAAACCTATTAAAAATTTGTAAATACACTTGATATTCAGTATTTTTATCAATCTAAACTTTAATCCAATGGAAAATACACAACAGATTTTAATAGAAACTCAATTTGAAGGGCTTACGCTCTATGTAAGACCTAATGAAACGCACGAATGGCTTATGGAAACTAGGCTTGTGGCTGAGGGATATGGGGTAGATGAA
>CAYZQI010000116.1:0-15422 GCA_964480455.1 uncultured Cytophagaceae bacterium | reverse complement strand
TAGACCTAAAAGATGCTTACTTAGGCAGTGGTAGTTTCTTACTACTCATAGAAGGTGAAACGCTCACACAAAAACGATTGAGATTTATTAAAGTTGAGTAAGTATTTGAGATTCCTAAAACCTAAATTACTAGATTTAAGTTAAGTTTTAGAATTTATATTACACAAGTAAGAGCCGCTAAAATATGTTGTATTTACAAATTTTTATGAAAATATTTCAGCATTAAAATAAAAGTATAAGGTTGCAAAATATAATTAATCAAATATTAAAATAAATTTTATGATTTTTTTTGTGAATTCGATAATAAGCACTACCTTGCAAGAAAATTAGGATTTTCAGCCTAGAACTCACAATAAAGATAAATTAATTAACATAATAATCGGTTAGGTTAGAAAATTGAAAAACTATAAATTTCAATTTCCTAATCCAATTGATATGTATTAATCTTTTAAAAATAGTAGTAAATAGTCAAAATTTTAAATAGTATTTTATCACACAAACACCATAAATTATGTTACAACACGTCTTTTTGCACAAAGTGCTTTCAAAGCAATGGAAATTGTGCTTTCATGTGGTTGGTTTTTTCTTATTGTTATTTATAGGAAGCAACCAACAAGCAAATGCCCAAACCATTAATTTCTCGCTTAAAAGCCTGAATTTTAATGGGTTTACGTCTATTAATAGCGGCACCGCTCTTGATTTCGGGCCCGATGGTCGCCTGTATGCTACCGAAGTAGATGGTGATATTAAGATTTATACCATTCAAAAAAACACGAGCAATGGCGGCTATGACGTAACTGCGGCTCAAACCGTAACTTTGGTTAAATCTATCCCTAATCATGATGATGATGATGGCGGATTAGGTGGCCCAAACAATCGTCAGGTAACGGGCATTGTAGTTGTAGGAACGGCTCAAAATCCCGTGATGTATGTGTCCTCCTCTGACAAACGCGTAGGAGCAGGTGGTGGTGGTGGCGATGTCAATCTTGACACCAATTCGGGGGTAATCACTCGCCTTACTTGGAATGGCAGTCAGTGGGTAGCCGTGGACATTGTTAGAGGTTTGCCTCGCTCCGAGGAAAACCACGCTACGAATGGTATGGAGTTTAGAAACATTAATGGAACAGACTACCTCATTGTTTGTAGTGGCGGATTCACCAATGCAGGAGCACCCTCGAATAATTTTGCTTACATTACAGAATATGCACTCTCAGGTGCGGTTTTGTCCGTAAATCTGACTCAACTGCAAAGTCTTCCCATTTTGACCGACCCAGCTTCTGGACGGCAATATATTTATGATTTACCAACGCTAGATGATCCTACCCGTGCGAACGCCAATGGCATCAATGACCCTAATGCAACAGGGTATAATGGTATAGATATCAACGATCCTTGGGGCGGAAACGATGGTCTTAACCAAGCTAAACTAGTGGCTGGTGGGCCAGTACAAATGTTTTCAGCGGGCTATCGTAATACTTACGATTTAGAAATTACAGAATCGGGTGCTGTGTATGTTACCGATAATGGTGCTAACGGTGGCTGGGGTGGTTATCCTCACAATGAAGCAAGCCCCAATGTGGATAACCGTTATCGTGCCAATCCAAAAGAGCCAGGAAGCTCAAGCTTTGATGTAGCCAATAATGAACCGCAAGTGAATAACAGTGATCATCTCAACGTGGTAACTACCAATATCCAAAATTATGTTTTTGGCAGTGCCTATGGAGGACATCCTTGTCCTACACGTGCCAATCCGAATGCGGGACTTTACACAAGGGGAACACATACTAGTGACCCCAGCGATACAGATGGTGATGGATTTACAGATGGTTATTTCCGCACTGTTAAATATGACCCGAATGGTACGGGCGATGCGGCTAATCCTAAGCGAGCTTTGCCCGCCGATTGGTCACCTGTTGACCCAAGTTTGTTTGATGTACGCAATGCGGATTACCGTCAGCCTGCCTTTGGAAACTCTAACCCTGATGGGGAAGATGACATTATTATTGTGGACTGGGGCAATAATACCAATGCCATTGCGGAATATACGGCTTCTAACTTTGGGGGGCAGATGAAGGGCAATTTAATTGCTGGAAAATCGGGCGGTTCGCTTCACCGAGTTATTTTGACGGGAGATGGAACTACTGCCACCGTGGAGCAAAATAAATTTTCTACTGGTGGTAATCCTCTGGGCTTGATATGCCAAGGCGACCTCTCGACTAAGTATCAGTTCCCAGGCACTATTTGGATAGCTACTTTCAATAATGAGATTAAAATCCTAGAGCCAAACGACTTCACCATTTGTATTGACGAAACTGACCCAGCTTTTAATCCTTCGGCTGATTATGATTTTGACGGTTTCACCAACCAAGATGAAATCGATAATGAAACGGATTTTTGCAATGGAGGAAGTATTCCTTCTGATTATGATGGGGATAAGATATCTGACCTAAACGATACAGACGATGACAATGATGGAGTAGCTGATGCCCTAGATCCTTTCCAAATTGGTAGTTCTTCTGAAAATCCCGCCACCCCATTTGAATTGCCCATCATTAATCAGCTCTTTTCAGATAATTTAGGTTTTGGTGTAGGTTTCCGTGGTTTAGGTCTTACAGGATTAATGAATAATGGTAATACGGGTGCAAATTATCTTGCCTGGTTGGACGACCCAGATGCTCTGACGGACACAGATGACATCAATGACATTTATGGGGGAGCCATTGGAGCTGTAACCATTTTTCCTACCGCGGGTTCAGCCCTTGGAACACAAAATAATCAAGAGAAAGCCTTTCAATTTGGGGCAAAAGTGGGTACTGCCACTGGTCCCTTCACGGTGAGTTTCCGTATGTTTCCGCCTTTTTGGAACTGGAGTACCCAAGATGAACAAGGTTTCTACATCGGTACCGGAGACCAAGATAATTATATCAAAATGGTACTCACGGGCAATGGCAGTGGGGGGGCACTCGTAAAAATAGTATCAGAAAATAATGCTGCGGTTAGCAATGGACCTAGTATTCCCATCACGATTCCTACATCTGGCTTAGATAATATTGATTTCTTCTTTGAAATTAATCCTAGTACGGGAATTGTTACAGGCCAATACGCCATTAATACCCAAGCCCGTGTAAATGTCGGGTCGGTCAATGCTACCAATAATGTGCTGGCGGCTTTACAAAATATCAATACGCCGCTGGCGGTGGGTATTATCAGCACTACCGAAATGGCCAATAACTCCCAGCGCAAAGACGGTAATGGTGTACTTAGCACCGCTTTGAACTTTGCATTTAATTTTGATTTTATAAAAGTAGAGGGTAGCGCACCTTATGCATTTATTACACCAGATGATGCAGTATTAAATCCTGACGGAAACCCTGTTATTTATGATTTGTCTGGGATTTTTGGTGATGATCAAGGTTTTGATAACCTTACTTTTAGTATTGAGAACAATACAAACCCTAGTTTGGTAACGCCCAGCCTGAACGGAAATATTTTGAGTCTGAGCTACAATACAAACGAAGGTGTAGAAAGTGGTAATGCAATTATTACTGTTCGAGCCACCGATGCTAGTGGTTTTTTTGTTGAACAAACTTTTAACGTTTCACTTTTTAACGAACCAATAGTCATTTATCGTGTCAATGCGGGCGATGCGCAGGTAGCAGCCACAGACGGTAAGATGAATTGGGCGGCAAATGCCACAGCGGGTGCTACAACTGGCACAGGCTTCTCTGTAAATACTGGAAGTATTTACACCTTAGCCATCAATGGCAGACACAGTTCGCTTCCAGCGTATGTCCCCCAAAGTATTTTTGATGCAGAAAGATGGGATCAGGCTGCCCTTCCCGAAATGGAGTGGACTTTTGATGTTACGCCTGGAAATTATGAAGTACGCCTTTACCTAGCAAACAGCTTTGCAGGAACCTCAGAAGTGGGGGGGCGAGTGTTTGATATCAAGATAGAAGGACAGTTGGTAGAAAATGACCTTGATTTAGTAGCAACTTTTGGACACCAAATAGGTGGAATGAAAAGCTACCAAGTACAAGTCAATGACAATCAACTGAACATTCTTTTCGAACACGTAACTGAGAATCCTCTCATCAATGGTATAGAAATTTTGAGCCTATCAGGTGCAGGTAGTTTTATACCTCCCATCACTTTCAGCGTAGCCAATCAATCAGGTACTGAGGGTAGCGCAGTTAATCTAAACGTACAAGCACAGGGCGGCGCTTCTGAAGAATCTTTTACTTATACCTCAGTAGGATTGCCCACAGGATTAAATCTTAATTCTAACACTGGTCAAATCACAGGTACGTTAACTACCCAAGGTGTTTACAATGTCAGTATCACTGCTAACAAGCCATCAAGCGAAGCGGTTGTGGCACAGTTTACTTGGAATGTAAGCCCTGCAAGTGGAAGCGAAGGTGAAATCCTTTACAGAGTAAATGCAGGGGGTACATTGGTAAGTAATGCTACTAAAAACTGGGAGGCTGACCAGTCTATTGCTAACTCAAATGGAACGGCAACCGCTGGAACACCTAGCCCCTACGTAAATTACACAACCTCTGATGTTACTTTTGGCTCTGCTTTGGCTGGTACAAATAACACAGGTTATCCTAACTCGATCTTCACAACTGAGAGGTACAGCGCAGAGCCAAATCCAAATAATATGCAGTGGACTTTTCCAGTAGCCAATGGTAATTATACCGTAAAACTGCTTTTTGCAGAAGTTTGGACAGGTGCTCAAACAACTGGCATCAGAACTTTTGATGTAAACATAGAAGGACAAACTGTATTGAGCAATCTAGACCAAACCGCTAAGTATGGTTGGGGCAATGCTGCCGTAGAAACTTTTACAGTAGAGGTTACAGATGGAGTAATAAACATAGACTTTATCAAAAAGATACAAAATCCTGCCATCAAAGGTATAGAAGTAATTAGTGGAGGTGATGTACTTCCCCCACCTGCCATTCCATACAGTTGGAAAATGGCAAATGAAGCACAAAACTACACGGGACGACACGAATGTTCTTTTGTGCAAGCTGGTAATAAGTTTTACCTCATAGGTGGGCGTGAGAACGCTAAAACACCAGATATTTATGACTATGCTACCAATACTTGGACACAAGGTGCACTAGCTCCTATTGAATTGAACCACTACCAAGCTACTGAGTACAATGGGCTTATCTGGGCTATCGGCGCATTCCAAGATAACAGTTATCCTAATGAAGCCCCAGCTACCCATGTGTATATGTATGACCCTGCTAACAATGTATGGATACAAGGAGCAGAGATTCCAGTTAATCGCCGTAGAGGTTCTGCTGGTTTGGTACTACACGAGGATAAGTTCTATGTCATCGGAGGTAATACAATTGGACACAACGGAGGATACGTAAATTGGTTTGATGTTTTTGACCCTAAAACAGGCGTTTGGACTGCCCTACCAGATGCACCCCGTGCAAGAGACCACTTCCATGCTGCTGTACTTGACGGGAAACTTTACGCAGTAGGTGGTAGATTGTCAGGAGGTGATGGAGGTGTATTTGCACCGGTAATCCCCGAAGTAGATGTGTATGACTTTGCTACCCAGACTTGGTCGCAAGTAGCTCAACTACCTACCCCAAGAGCCGCTTCTATGGTGGCGAGTTTTGAAGGTAAAGTATTTGTTATTGGAGGTGAAACACCTAATAACAACGCTGTTACGCTTAGCCTTACAGAAGCTTATGACCCTTCTACAAACTCTTGGCAAACACTTAATCCACTCAATAGCGGAAGACACGGAACGCAGGCAATTGTATCTGGTGAGGGTATCTTTGTAGCAGCAGGCTCTCCCAATAAAGGCGGTGGTAATCAAAAGAATATGGAGTTCTTGGGAGAGAATAATCCTGTCGGAGAGCCGTCGGTAGCAAGTGTATTGAGTACACCTTATGCGGTATCTTTTGAAACCGAAGATACTCAAACAATTACTCTTAGCAATACTGTAGGAAATCAAGCTATATTTATAAGTTCATTAGCCTTGGTTGGAGGTAATGCCAACAACTTCAGCATTGAAAGTGGTAATTTCAGCAACTTCGTGATTCCTGCCAATGCTACGCATCAGGTAGTTATCAAACTAAATAACACACAAGGAGATCAATTAGCTTCTCTTGATGTGAACTATGGCACTAGCAGTACGGCAAGTGTTATTTTGACCAATGGTGAGGTGGTTGTCAATAATTCGCCAAGTTTTGTAAACTTCCCCGGAACGCAAGTTAATACAGAAGGTGATGCAGTGAATATCCCTCTATCAGGAAATGATGGCAATGAGGGTACACAAAGTCTTACGTTTAGTGCCACCAATTTACCCGCAGGTATTACGATAGACCCTAACACTGGCTTGATTTCAGGGACATTGGCCATTGAGCAAGAAGGTTCTGGAGGTGTGTCAGGTGCTTTCATTGAGCAAAACGGACGTGTAATTGTACAGGTAGAATCAGCTCCTATTGCCAATGGTTGGGTACAAGGTACAGACGGTAGTGTGGTATATTATGAAGCTACCCAAAATAGTCTTAGCAATCCTAATTCTGGTGTGTTGAATTATGATATCCAAATTACTACACCAGGTGTGTACAGATTCAATTGGAGAAGTAAAATCAACGAGGGTACATCTAATACTGATGCAAACGATAATTGGCTGAAATTTCCCAATGATAACAATGTTTGGTTCTTCGGACACAAAGGTTCAGTAAGTAGTGAGCAACAGCTTATTAATCTACTAGAAGGCTCACAAAATAATATTGTATTTCCAAAAGGAAGTAACAGAATCACAACAGCCACTACACCCGAAGGTGCAGGAAGCAGCGGGTTTTTTAAAGTCTATATGAATAGCACAGCTAACTGGCCTTGGACAGCAAATACAAGTGATTTTGATGCACACCAAATTTTTGTCAGGTTTGTCAATCCAGGAACTTATAAGATGCAAATCTCCAATCGTTCAAAAGGTCATGCCATCGATAAAGTAGCTCTTTATAAAATAGATACTTATGGAAATGGATACAGTACCACTACGCTTACCAATGCTCCCGAATCACCACGTAACGGTGAGGAAGTAGCAGGCTCTCCTGGCTCAGCAGGTACGTATCAAGTGAATGTTACAGTTACTGATGATGGCGTACCACCACTTTCTACAACAAACTCCTTTACTTGGATAGTGGGTACAGAAGATGACCCTGCACCCGTACTTGCTGACCTAAGCATCACTACTAATTTACAAGGTAGTAACAATGCTGAGGGAGATTATACTGTTGAACTATACACACTCAACAATCTCACAACGCCTGCATTCCAATTTAGCCTCAATGCAAACCAATTGGGTGAAATGAATGCCATAGGTATCTTGCCAGGTACGTATAAAGTACGCATCAAACACTTGGGACACCTCTGGAAAGTACAGCAACTTACACTAGCAATAGGAGATAACAGCCTAGACTTTGGTGAATTACTTGCGGGTGATGTGAACGGTGATAACATTGTCAATGATACTGACTTCAGTATCTTGCAAGGGTTATTCTTTAAAATACCTGAAAGTACTGGTTTTAATGGAGTGGCTGATTTCAACAGAGATGGTGTAATCAACTTGACTGACTTCAACTACCTGAGAAGCAATTATCAAATTATTGGAGAAGGGTTAGGCAATTAATGCCTACCCTTTGGTTTCTATACATTACATAATTTATTGATGAGCAATTAAACTTTAATCATAATGAAATCATACACACGAACATTTAAAAATCTTGGTACACACCTCAAAGTCCATGCTTGGGCTATGGTGTTACTAATGATAGGCTGGGTAGGAGTACTTACACCCGCCACAGCACAAGGAGACCCCTTTGAACTCTGCATAGCCTCAGGCTCGGCTGGGCTTACTGCTTTTGGGAAGACTTTTGAAGGTGACCCTTCTAATACTCCGCCTGCGGGAGCAGGTTTTACGCGTACAGGCGGAAAAAAATATGCCTCACCAAATAATACGACTATCGTCGGTTATGCACCTGGTAGTGCAGAAGAAACACTATACAAGACAGAAATTTATGGAGGTAAAACAGGTTTAACAGGTACGGATCCAGCCTACTCTTACTCAATTTCTGTTCCAGAAGAAGGAGTTTATCAAGTAGAATTGTATTTTGCAGAGGCATTTCCAACTAATTCAACCATTGGTAAGAGAATATTTGATATTACTCTCCAAGGAAACCGAATTTTAGATGAGTGGGACTTGCTAAATGCTACTAAAGATGGTCCAGGTGCGCAATTTACCCCACAGATCAGAACCTATTTTGTCAATGTAACAGGAGGAACTTTGAGCTTACAGGTAGGCCCTGCTACGGCAGACAACGGCAAACTCTCAGGCGTTTGTGTCAAAAAAGTAGAAAGCACCAATGTGCATCCAGTCAGCAATATTGGTAACCTTACTTTTGAAGCAGAAATACCAGTAGCTACAACGCTGAATATCACAGATACAAATAATGATGATTTAACTGTAACGCTGAGTGGATTACCTTCTTCTCTTGAGTATGATGCAGCTACCAAGCAATTAGAAGGAACTCCTTCAGCAACTGAAGCTGGAGTTTACACAGTTTATGCCATCATCAGTGATGGTACAAGTTCTCCAATTACTGAACAGTTTACACTCACTATTAATCCACCTGCGAGTAATTTACCTCCTAGTATTGCTCCCATTGCTGATATAGAGGTAGCAGAAGGAGGGACGGCTACGGCTAATATCTCGGTGAGTGATGACAATGATGTGTATAATACAAGCTTTGTACTTTATGACAAAAGTGAAACTTTGGGGAGTACAAATAATCCCTTCCAGCCTGGCGTGGCTGTTAATCCAGCCAATTACACCTTCACCAATAACGGCGGAGGAAGCTATACTTTCACTTGGAATGCAGCAGTGGGAGATGGACGCGCTTACTATGCCGTTGTAACGACCAGCGATGGGGTCAATCCGCCTGTAACAGCTACTTTTAATATTGATGTTGCTCAGCAGATACCAGGGGCTATTTTAGCCCGTACTTTCAGTAACCCTTTGCCTTGGTATGGGTCTTCATCACCAGGAGGTTCTTTTACGGTGGCGATAGAAGGCAATACTGTTCAGAACATAGGTTACATCGATGAAGACGAGTTTGTAGAATACTTGGTTGATGTAACTCAAGCGGGCGACTATAACCTTACTTTTCAAGCTGCCAAGGGAAGTGGGGGTACTACTACCGTCAGCGTATCGTTGAATGGTGCGCCCATTGGTAGTGTAAGTGGAATTGTGAACAATGGCGGATGGCAAAGTTATAACCCTTACACTGCTTTGGTAACAATCCCTAATGCAGGAATCCAAACGCTGAGGCTAGACTTCAATGGAGGAGTAAACATTACTGAGTTTGAGTTTACGCCTATTCTTGTTGAGCCTACTACTTACACCATCACCGCAAGTGCAGGTACAGGAGGTACTATCTCCCCTGATGGTACAGTAACAGTAACCGAAGGTAATAGCCAACTCTTTGACATTATACCAGATGCTGGCTATGAGATAGCTGATGTATTGGTAAATGGCAGTTCGGTAGGGGCTGTTGGTTCATATACATTTGAAAATGTTACAGGAGATTCGACTATCTCGGCAAGTTTCTCTTTGATACCCGTTGAGCCTACTACTTATACTATCATTGCGAGTGCGGGTGAAAATGGTAGTATATCCCCAGAAGGAGATGTGGTAGTGAACGAAGGCGAAGACCAATCCTTTACCATCCTTCCTGATGCTGGCTATGAGATAGCTGATGTATCGGTAAATGGCAGTTCGGTAGGGGCTGTTGGTTCATATACATTTGAAAATGTTATGGCCAATGCTACCATCTCGGCATCTTTTAAGGAACAAGTTACTGTAACTCCAAACAACTGTCTGAGTACTTTGTACCGCATCAATGTAGGGGGAACGCAGGTAAACGCAGCCGATGGTAGCTTGCCAGTCTGGAGCGTGGACAATGCGACTACACCATCCCCATTTAGAGTTTCTGGTTCTAATAATATTTATAATGGAAATTCAGCAAGTGCACATCCAGGATCGATTGTGATGACAGACCCTTCGGTGCCGATTTCTGCAACAACAGATATATTTAATATTGAACGCTTTGATTTCTCGGCAGAGCCGAATATGAAATGGGAATTTCCAGTAACGCCAGGTGCTGAAATCAAAGTAACCTTGCTTTTTGCGGAGTTATTTGGTACCGTAGATATGCCTGGTGAAAGAGTATTTGATGTAAGCATAGAAGGTACAGTACCTCCTTCGCTTGATAACATTGACCCCATTGCCATTGCGGGACCTAAGGGGGCTTTTGCACGTAGCCATACAGTCATTGTAGAAGATGGAACTTTGGATATTGAATTTTTACACGTAATAGAAAATCCTGCCTTGAAGGGTATTGAGATTTGTCTGATTTCTGAGCCAACCATTACTACCTACACCATCACTGCGAGTGCAGATGCAGGAGGTACTATCTTCCCTGATGGTACAGTAACAGTAAACGAAGGCTCTAGCCAATCCTTTAGCATTGCACCAAATGCAGGTTTTGAGATAGAAGATGTATTGGTAAATGGTAGTTCGGTAGGTGCTATTGGTTCATACACATTTGAAAATGTTACAGGGGATTCAACTATTTCAGTGAGTTTTGCAGAAATAGTAGTAACTCCTGTTTGTCAGAGTGTTCCAGGTACAATAGAGGGAAGTTCTACGACAGGATTAGGGCTAGGTGTAGGAGCAAATCCAATTATTATTGAATCAAATGATGCACAAAATATTGGCTTTATTTCGCACAATTCGTATGCTGATTTTTTGATTTGCGTAAGTGAGGCTGGTCAGTTTGACTTGTCTTTTCAATTGGCAGGTGATGCAACAGCTGCGGCTGGAGGTACGATAAATATACTTTTAGAAGGCAATTCCATAGGTAGTCTTACTGCAAAGCCTAATCAAGGTTGGCAAACATACCAAACTTTTAACTTAGACACTCCAATTAGCCTAACACAAGGGGATAATCAAGTTTTACGATTGGCTTTTGATAATCCTGCGGCTGCTGCAAATAATTATCTGTTTAACCTGGATAAATTTACTTTTACCCCAGCTACAATAACCACCACCTACACCATCACTGCAAGTGCAGGTGCAGGAGGTACTATCTCCCCTGATGGTACAGTAACAGTAACCGAAGGCTTCAGCCAATCCTTTAGCATTGCACCAAATCCAGGTTTTGAGATAGAAGATGTATTGGTAAATGGTAATTCGGTAGGTGCTCTTGGTTCATACACATTTGAAAATGTTACAGGGGATTCAACTATCTCAGCAAGTTTCAAGTCCATTCCAACGCCTCCTTTCTCTTTATGTATCGCTTCTGGCTCGGCAGCTTTGAATGCTTTTGGAAAACCATTTGAAGGAGATGCTGGTACTATCCACCCAACCCGTACGGGAGGAACTGTTTTTGGTAGTTATACTGGGACAGTTGTAGGAACAACTGCGGGTAGCGGTGAAGAATTACTCTTTCAAAAAGAAGTGTATGGAGGTGAAAATGGCGAAAACGATGTCAATTACAATATTCCAGTTCCTGTTTCTGGGGCTTACAAAGTAGATTTGTACTTTGCCGAAGTATATCACGGAATCAATACAGGTTCACCCAACGCCCTACCTGGTCTAAGAGTATTTGATGTAAGTATAGAAGGAAATCTATTCCTAGATGAGTTTGACTTGCTCAACCCCAATAAAGGTGGTTTGACAACTCCAGCTACACCGATTACCAAGACCTACTATGTCAATGTAACAGACGGAGTCTTGGATATTTTATTGACAGCTTCGGCAGACAATGGAAAAATATCAGGCTTGTGTGTTACACAGGTTGAAAGCTTTAATGCTCCACCGGTTATCAATGTAAGCAATCAATCTATTGCAGCACAAGCAGCGGTAAATATCCCCTTGGACATTACTGACCCAGAAGGACAGCCTTTGAACATCACTGTTAATGGGTTACCGAGTGGTTTGAGTTTCAATGCGGCCACCAAAAGCATAGAAGGTGCAGCCACAGAGCAGGGCATTTTTACCATATACATCTTAGCCAATGATGGGGAAAATTCCAATATTACCAAAGAGTTTACTCTGGAGGTAAATCCTGCTGTCTTTACCATCACGGCTACGGCTGGTCCGGGTGGTTCAATTGACCCTCAGGGGCCATCGCAAGTTATTCAAGGAGATAACTTCACCTTTACCATCATCCCGGACGAGGGCTTTGAAATTGCGGATGTAGTGGTAAATGAAGTATCAGAAGGCAAAATCACTACCTACGAATTTGTGGATGTGCAGGCGAATGGCAGTATAGAAGCCACTTTTGCTGAGGTAAATACGGTGCCTACTGTAAATGTAGATACACCCAGTGATGGAGCTATTTTCTATGATTGTGAGGGAGATGGAGAAATTGTTAATTTCGTAGCTCAAATAAGCGACCAAGAAGACAGTGAAGAAAGTTTAAGTGTTGTTTGGAAAGATGCACTTGACAATGAGTTGGGTACAGGAAAAGAGATTAGCGCGGCTTTGGCACAAGGCACACACGAAATTACAGTAAGCGTAACAGATAGCAAAGGAGCTACCGTAAGCCAAACCATTACAGTTTATGTAAAGCCTGCTCCTGTGGTTACTAATATCAGCCCTATGATGGGAACACAGATAGTGGGAACGGAAGTAATAGTGAATTTTGACGTGGTGAATGCAGACATTGATGGAAATCAACACGTGCATGTGATGCTGAATGGCAAGAATACGGCGGGGGAAGAAGGACATAATTCTGTTTATGGCCCTTATCCGAACCCACTTACCTTTACCGACCTAGAGCCTGGCGACTATACACTGATGTTACAACCTGCGAGTGCCAATCACGAACTACTATGTGAGCCTACAATGATAATGTTTACAGTAGCAGCACCAAGCCAAGATGTATTCTTAGCAGTTACACCGAGCGTTCAGGCAGTACTAGAAGATGAGATAGTAGAA
This sequence comes from uncultured Cytophagaceae bacterium, assembly GCA_964480455.1. GTDB lineage: Bacteria > Bacteroidota > Bacteroidia > Cytophagales > Microscillaceae > JAABSX01. Next base: position 2,377 of record CAYZQI010000116.1, on the reverse strand, counting down.
GTAAGTGTGCGCGTCAATGCCAATCAACAGCCTGTTACGGCAAGTGAAGTACACCTTACCTATGATGCTAGTGTATTAGAACTACAATCCATCACCAATGGAGCAACCATGCCATTTATTCAGTCTCAGACCAATGTAAGCGGAGAAGTAGCTTACGCAGCAGGTTTCTTAGTGGCAGGTGAGCAAGCAGAAGGTAGCTTTGAATTATTCAAAATGACCTTCAAAACCATTGCCACAGGAAGCTCGCCCATCGCCTTTGTCAACAGCATTACGCAAAAGACAGATGTAACCTTTGGTTTTAATTCTGTATTGACGGATAGCGAAGACGGCACGGTGAATGTAAACATAGCACCAGCATTAGCCATCAATCCAATCAATTTTGATGTAGTAGTACCTTTTCAAGGACTTGCCAATGAGAACTTTACGGTAGCTACTAATAATGGAGAACCTACTCCTGAGAACTTAGTAGTTGAAGTGATGGACAATGCTACTGACCTTCCCGCTACTTGGGCAAGTGTGAGTGGTACAAATCCATTTATTTTAAATCTAAATGGAAGTGTACTTGCAGCAGGTACTTATACAGCTCTTCTGACAGTAAGCGACCCAAGCGGCACCTATCCTGATGTAACAGCAGATATTAGCTTTACTGTTGCACCAATAGTTTGTGAAGATTACATTGGTATTACTGCACAGATTAATTCACCGCTCACTTGTTCAGTACCAGCACAACTCTCTGCAACTGTAAGCATAAGCAGCAATTTCACGGTAGTTTGGACAGATGCAGGAGGTAATACTATAGATCCCAACACAGTAACAAGTGCTGGTATTTATACCGCCACAGTTACAGATACAGAAACAGGTTGTACGGCAAGTGATGATGTTGAAGTCTTGAATCCAAGCAATCTTTTGCTTAGCTTTACCACCACTCAGTCAAATTGTGATTTGGCAACAGGCACGGCAGCAGTTACTGTGAGTGGGGGATTGAGTCCTTTCACTTATGCATGGTCAAATGGACAAACCTTGGCAACCGCTACTAATTTAGCACCTGGCGCATACCAGGTTACAGTAACAGATGCCAATGGTTGTACAGCGCAAGGTAATGTAGTGATAGAAGAAGACCCCACTTGCGGCATAAGTGTAGTTGAAGCTGGACCAATTCATGATGCGTTCTTACAAGGCAATGCTTTGAATAATATCAATATCATTCGTACAGAAGCGGGTAATAGAGTAGGTTATCTAATGTTTGACCTAAGTGGTATTGAAGGCGAAATCATTGGAGCTGAATTGCAAATGACTGTCAATAGCGACCCAGGTAATGGTACAGTGAGTGTTTCAGAAGGAAACTCCAACAATTGGACGGAGTTTAACCTCTCGCCAGCCAATGCCCCTACTTCGGTAGGTGTACTCAATCAGGTAAGTGGTACTTTTGCCTTGGGCAATACCTTATCTTGGGATTTAGGAGCAATTCAGCCTGATGCCAATGGTAAACTAAGTCTGATTGTAACCCACCTACCTGGTGGCAATGATGTAGCATTTGCCTCCAAAGAAAACACCAGTGCACCTGCACCAAAGTTGATTTTGACAATAGATGAAAGTGAAGTAGTAGATTGTGGTCCTTTCACCCTTACTTTAGTAAGTGCAACAAACCCTGACTGTGCTGATAACAACGGCGAAATAAACATTGTAGCCAATGGCGCATTAGGTACTGTAAGCTACAATTGGAGTCATAATGTTGGATTGAATAGCAACACAGCTACAGGGCTTGGAACAGGAGTTTATGACATCACCGCAACGGATACTCAGACAGGCTGTACGGCAAGTTTGCAAGTGATACTTACAGAACCTAGCGGACCTCAAATCACACCAATAGTGAGTGTACCGTTAGCGTGTAATGCACCTGCAACACTTACAGTGGTAGTTGAAGAAGGCGTTAGTGATTTTACTGCTGTTTGGACAAGCGATAAAGGAGTTGTAGTATCGCCTGACAATGTAATAAGCGCAGGAATCTACACAGTACTTGTAACCAATAATTTAACAGGTTGTAGCACACAGGCTTCTATTACTGTAAATGCTCCAGCGTTACCTGAGTTAAGTTTTACTGCTACTCCCGCTACTTGCGATAACTCAGATGGAACTGCCACAGTGCTTATAACGGGTGGTTTAGCTCCTTATACTTATCTTTGGGACATAAACGCAGGTGCGCAAACCTCAGAAACTGCTTCTGGATTAGGGGAAGGTACTTATGGTTTGACAGTAACAGATGCTAACGGCTGTACTAATACTGCTAGTGTTATAATTGGCGAAATAGGCTGCACGATAGACTGTTCCACCTTTGTATTGACTGGCTTTGATAGCCAAGACCCCACTTGTGCTGACA
>CAYZQI010000115.1:0-15457 GCA_964480455.1 uncultured Cytophagaceae bacterium | reverse complement strand
TAGCAACTAAAAAAGCTAAATTTTGGGTATCAGTCTATTTTGATATAAGAGCCATGAAAAATATCATCTACACAATTACTTTACTTGTAGTCAGTCAGCTTACTATAAACGCCCAATCAATTGAAAAGACAAAGCCATTGGTTGGAACTTATGTGATTGATTTACGCCCCACACCAGACTCAGAAGAATACCAACAATACTTTAGAATTTCTAGCATCTTGAGGGATTCCTTTAAAGGGTCGTTTTATGGGGTAAAAATAAAAGATGGATTAATCAACGATAAATTTGAAAATGTCTTTTTAGCATTTACTACCAAAGACCGTTCAGATACCTATTGGCATTTCGTTAAAATAGTTGAAGACGGCATTGAAGGGCTTACATACAGCTCGGGTAGAATGTTGATTCAGCCGTGGAAGGGGACTAAAAAAGAATAAAAACAGCAGGCAACATTTTGTGAGCGTGGCGTGAGCCAAAGTACAAGAAAAGGAGAGGTACACCAAGTACACTCTCCCTTTTCATAGTTCATGAAGGCTTAGGGTGCTTTGCTTACAGATTCAACCTGAATGGCTGGCACTTTTTGCTGAAAAATCATCTCATTAAACTTAGGAATATCCTGAGAAATCACCTGCCTCAGTTTGCTCAGTTCATTGTCGATTTTAGCAGCTACATCTTTATACACCTCGTGCATCTGTTCAGTGGGCTTGTTATGTCCGTAGCCCGCCATACTTGCTAAGGCACTCAGACGATTGTTGAGCCTGATAGGGTAGTTGAGAGGGTCTTGTCCACTGCGGTTTTTTACTTGGTAGAGTGTTTCTTCTATTTTGCCAAGATTTTTATTGATGTCTTTGGCAAGCTCTAAAATAGCCCTATAGCTTTCATCATCTTTGAGTTTTTCTGTATAGGCATTGAGCAATTTGCGAATTTCTCTGATTTGCTTAATACTTTCGTGGGTTTCGGTGAGTTTATCCCTGATTTGCATCAAAAAATCAAACTGCGCCTGCAAATCGCTTTGAGCAGCCACGATACGTGGGTCTTTCAAAATTTCAAATGTTTGGCTTTTACTTTCTGTACCTACGGTAAGTTTTACTTGGTAAGTACCTGGCACGGCACGTGGCCCTTGCGTGCCTCCAAACCAAAGGATTAAACCTTCAAAAGTAGCCGCAGCAGGGTAGCGCATATTCCAAGCAAAAAGATTAGCACCTTGCTTGGCATCTAATTGCCCAATTTTACCTTCTTTTTTCTCCTTTGCACTGAGTTTAGTGCTGTATTTCTGAATGAGCTTGCCTTGTGCATCTAGTATTTCAAGGCTAACTACTCGGCTTGTATCGGGCTTTTCAGCCAAATAATAATGTATGCCTACTCCAGAGATGGGGTTCTGCCCCGCAAATTTATTGTTTTCTCGTCTGCCTCCCATATTATTATAAGTAGGCTCAGGTTTGAAAAGTTGAAACTGTGTCGTTCTGATTGCGAGCTCTAGCTGGTGTAGCAAGCTCAAATTATCCAAAATCCAATAGCCACGCCCTTGGGTAGCTGCGATGAGGTCATTTTCTTTGACTTTCAAATCTGTGATGGGTACTTGGGGCATATTGAGCTGAAGCGATTGCCAGTTAGCTCCATCATCAAAGGAAACATACAAAGCGATTTCTGTTCCTGCATACAGCAAGCCCTGCTTATCAGGGTCGGCACGTACCACGCGCGTAAAGTGGTCATTGGCAATGCCATTGGTGATTTTTGTCCAAGTCTTGCCATAATCTGTAGTTTTATAAAGGTAAGGCTGAAAATCATCAGACTTGTAGCGTGTACCTGCTATGTAGCAGCCCCCTTTGATGAAGGGGTGTGGGTCTATGCTGTTAATCATCATCCATTCGGGCATGCCCTTGGGGGTTACATTTGTCCAGTTTTTGCCGCCATCTTTGGTAACATACACTAGCCCATCATCAGAGCCTGTCCAGATGACGCCTTTTTCGTTGGGGTCTTCGGCTACGGCAAAGATAGTTCCGTAATATTCTACGCTAGTGTTGTCTTTGGTGATAGGTCCTCCTGAGGCTTTCATGCGAGTTGTATCGTTACGCGTAAGGTCGGGGCTGATGGCTTCCCACGATTGCCCTTCATTGGTGGTTTTGAACAGTACATTGGCAGCACAGTAGAGCGTATTGGGGTTGTGAGGTGAGAACAAGATAGGAAAATTCCATTGAAATCTGTACTTTACATCTTTGGCAGCCCAGCCCATGTGGTTATCAGGATAGACATCTACGGCCCTTATTTCGTTGGTTTGATGATGGACACGGGTCAGAAATCCACCATAAGAGCCACCATAAACAATATCGGTATTGACGGGGTGCGGTGCGATATGTCCACTTTCTCCCCCCGCCGTAGATTCATAATCTCTCATACCTATCTCACTTCCATCTGAGCGACTGGCTATTCTGATGGCAGAATTATCTTGTTGCCCACCATAGATGCGGTAGGGGAAATGATTGTCTGTGGCAATACGGTACATTTGAGAGGTGGGTTGGTTTTCGTAGGTACTCCAGCTTTCACCTGCATTGAGCGAAACTTGTGCGCCGCCGTCATCAGCTACTATCATGTGGTTAGGATTGTCGGGCGAAATCCAGAGGTCGTGGTGGTCGCTGTGGGGTGTTGAGATAGATTCATAAGTTTTGCCTCCATCTTTTGAGCGGTGAAAGCGTACATTCAATACATAGACGATGTCTTCGTTTTTGGTATCTGCATAGATACGTGTGTAGTACCATGCTCTTTGGCGCAGGTTGCGGTTATCGCTGAGTTTTCGCCAAGTTTTGCCGCCATTGTCAGAGCGAAATACGCCTCCGTCCATAGCTTCTATGATGGCCCATACACGCTCATTATTAACAGGCGAAACTGTAACCCCAATGATACCTTTCATGCCTTTGGGCAGCCCTTCACTCTTTTTGGTGAGTTCTACCCAAGTGTCGCCACCGTCTGTACTTTTCCAGAGGGCAGAGCCCTCGCCTCCGCTTTCAAGAGAGTAGGGCGTACGGCGCACACGCCAAGTAGAGGCATACAAGATACGAGGGTTCACGGGGTCTAGGAGTAAATCTACTGCTCCTGCATTTTCATTGGCAAACAAGATACGCTCCCAGTTTTTGCCTCCATCTTTTGAGCGATAGATGCCTCGTTCTTGGTTAGGCCCAAAAAGATGCCCCAATACAGCGGCATAGATGAGGTCGGGATTATTGGGGTGAATCCTAATGCGTGTGATATGTCGTGCATCTTTCAAGCCGATATGCTCCCAAGTTTTACCTGCATCAAGCGATTTCCAAGCACCTAAACCGTGCGATACATTGCCTCTCACGGTTTTCTCTCCTCCGCCTACATAGATTACATTGGGGTCTGATTCACTTACTGCAATGGCTCCGATAGAGCCTCCAAAATAGCCATCAGAAATGCTTTCCCAGCTTGCCCCTGCATCTGTTGTGCGCCATACGCCTCCGCCTGCTGCCCCAAAGTAGTAGAGGTTGGGTTGCCCTGGTACACCTGTAGCTGCTGCCGAGCGACCTCCTCTAAAAGGCCCAATGTTACGCCAAGAAAGGGAGTTGAAGTATTTATCTTCGTAGGCTTGACTACTCGTGGTGCTGTTTTTATTTTGTTTTTTCTGTGCCAATATTGTTTCAAAAGTACCTTGATAGCACAGTAACAATATTGGTAAAAGTAAAAAGTATATTTTTTTCATCAGATTATTTTTTGGTGTGAAAAATTTAAAAAAGACTAATTTGCACCAAAATAATGAAATATTAGAAAATAAATGTTTTTAGAGTGTTAAAATAATTGGTTCAGCTAAGATTTTATACCGTTTTGGTTTGCTACCAATAATTAAAGTTAGGAACTTGGTTTGATGCAAGGCAGAAGTCAATGAGTATTTAATCTTATTTGCTTTGTAAGCTGTTTGTAGATTATAGGTGCAAAAGTGTTTTGTGAGATATAAATTAGGGCGAAGGTAGAGAAAAAAGCTAGTTAAAGTTCTCAACTTGCGGTAGTTACTTTGCCAAGGTGCTTTCAGAGAAGTGATTTTGAGAAAAATACCAGGCAATATCGGTATAGGCATACTGCGTTCCCCCTCGGTAAGCCTTTCCATAGGGAAATGCTTTGATAAGCATCCATCGTTCTATTTCGGCTTGCGAATTTTGAAATCCACGGTTGTAGGCAGCCGCTAAAAAGCGCACTTTTTTTTCTTTACCAAAAGTGTGTAGGGGGAATTTTTGGCTTACAATATACTGAAAACAAGCCAAATAGCGTACTTGCCAAGTCAGGTCTGCAAGTCGCTCAACCCGCTGTTGGCGTACCTTAGAGAGGTCTGCATCTGCAAACTCTCCAATGAATTGAAACTGTTTGATATTTCTTTGTTTTACTTCGGCTTCTAGGGCTTCTATAAAAGAGGGCTTCATTTGAAACCTTCCTACGGAAAAATTAGCATAACTTGCCCCAAAGCGTACATAAAGCAATTGTAACGAAGTGGTTTCTAGCTGGTTTTGAAAGCCAGAAAAACGCACCAACTCTGGAAATACGGCAGGAATGATGAAAGTAGGCGCAGTACCGCATTTTTGTAGTTCTCTCTTGATAAGGGATTGGTTCTGCTGCAAAAAAGTCAAAGCATCTTGGTAAGAAGCATAGTAAGCCTTTTGATATTCTGCGGCAGTTTGCGTGAAGGAAGGAAACAGCCCCCATAAACCATAAAGCACACCCACAAGTAAAAGACTACGCATCATTTATTTTTAACAGTTTTAAAATTTCTTGCCCGAGTTCATTAAAATCTAAATTGTCAAAATTTCCCGAGCTCATCATCAGCAAGTTCTTATTACTCCAATTCACCTTTAAAAGTTCTGCTTTGAGTATTTCCACACTGTCTAGTACTATCAAATTATCATGGTCAAATGCCTCAGCAATCTCTTGTTTGTCTATCAGGTCTAGCCGCTTGCGTGATAGGTTTTCAGGGTTAAAGTAAATAAATGCGCGGTCTGCTGCATTGAAAGTCCCTTGATATTGGCTCAGAAATGCCTTGTTGAGGCTACTGTAAGAGTGCAGCTCTAGGCAAGCTACCAATTTTCTATCAATGAATTGTTTCTTGACTGCTGTAGTGGTTGCCAAAAGTTTAGAAGGAGCGTGTGCAAAATCCTTGAAGAAAATAAATTCTTGGTAGTCTATTACTTTTTCAAGCCGTTTGGCAGCCCCTTTAAAAGAAGAAACGGCTTGATAAAACTCATCATCTTTGATACCTATGCGTTTACAAACTTGAAAAGCTGCCGAGAGATTGCGCATATTGTGTTCTCCAAAGATTTGCAATGGAATTTTACCTTCTTCTGTGGTGAGATAAGTTTGCCCGTCTATTACCTTGTGGGGCATAGCCTGGTAGGCAATCTGTACTACATCTTGGCGGTCTTTTGCTCCTATCACAGAGGTAAGGGAGTCATCTTGGCTCAAAATAAGCGCACCTGCTTTGGGTGTATTGTCTGCAAACTGCTCAAAAGGCTCTATGTAGTCATCAAAAGTAGGAAAAACGTTAATATGGTCCCAAGCAATGCCACTTATCACGCCGATATGATGATGATAATGCAAGAATTTGGGCGTAGGGTCAAAGGGGGCAGAGAGGTATTCGTCGCCTTCTATCAATATGACGGGTGCATCTTCACTCAGGCGAATGTTTTGCTCAAAGCCCTTGGGTGCGGCACCTACCAAATAATCAAACTTGCGATGGCACTGCTTCAAGACGTGCATAATCATGGCCGTGATGGTGGTTTTGCCATGGCTACCTGCTATCACTATGCGGTGTTTGTCTTGGCTTTGTTGGTAGATGTATTCAGGGAAAGAATAAATTTTTAGACCCAGTTTTTGGGCTTTGAGCAGTTCAGGATTGTCTTTTTGGGCGTGCATCCCCACTATGACTTGGTCTGTTTCGTTATCAATTTTTTCAGGAAACCAGCCATACTTTGCTGGTAGCAAACCATATTTTTCTAGTCTTCCTTTGGAGGGCTGAAAAATCTCATCATCAGAGCCACTTACTTGATGCCCTTTGAGGTGTGCATCTATGGCGAGGTTGTGCATTATGGTACCGCCTACGGCTATAAAATGTATTTTCATAATTTCAATGACACTTTGCTTTTAAAAATCCTGAAACAGCCCTTTGTGAAGTGTGCAAATATAACAATAACTTAGAATTTTTAGCTTTTGGCAAGGTAAAATTGAGTGAGAGGTAGGGTAGGAGAATATAAAAGATAAATTGGTCATCTATACTTTCTAGATTACCGATAATGAACATACTAAAAACGGATAATTCATAGATTTCTTACTGAAAGACTACCACAACATTTTTATACAGTAAAAATTTTAGTCAAATCTAGCTGTATGTTCAGGGCTGGGTCTTGCAAGGTATTTTGCTGTTTGTAAACCTCATACGTTTGTGGCGAACTAAAAACATGTATCGAGCGCAAAGGGGGTATGATTAGCCAATAAGAATGTACACCGTGCTGAAAATAAGCACTTGACTTAGTCAAAAGCTCTTGTAGAGTTTGGGTGGGTGAGAGAATTTCAATTGCCAAGACAGGAGGCGTATTGATGCGTACTTCGTCTTCTGTAAAACTTAAAGTACCTTTGAGAAACAAGCAAACATCGGGCACTACATCACCTTCCATAAATGCTAGGGTAAGTTCAGAGAACACATCAAAATCTGCTGAGTAAATCGATTTCAACTCAAAGACAGTATTCGCTTGAATGATAGCGTGTAGTTTGCTAGGGGTATGTTTGTTCCTTTCTAGTTCGTAATCTGAGATTTTGCCTGAAATGAATGTTTCCATACTTAACTTGTATGTTTTTTTTGTGGTAACTATCTACAATAACGTAAACTTGCATAAAATCTACACCACAAAAAAGTCAAAAAAATCTTTTTCCCTGTAATGTTTAAGCATTTTGGTAGTAATTGACTATATTTGTTTCAAAACCTCATTATTATTTGCAATCAAACCAAAACAATATGAAAATTTTAAAACTGCTGCTCCATCAACTCAAATCTATAGGATTGGTATTGATGGGCATTTTCTCCCTTTCCAATGCCTATTCCCAAAAAAAACCTAACAATATGAGTAATGATTTCTACACCTCGCAGTGGCAAAAGGTAGATTCTCTGGAGCGAAAACAACTCCCCAAATCTGCCCTAGAGCTAGTCAATCAAATCTATGCCCAAGCCCAAAAAGACCAACGACAAGGGCAACTCGTGAAGGCAGTCGTACACCGTGTGAAATATACGGGAATGATGGAAGAAGAAGCCCAAGTCAAAGCCATTCAGAGCTTTGAGGCAGAGGCAAAGCAAGCCGCACAGCCCGCCAAAGCCCTGCTACAATCTATGCTAGGGCAGATTTATTGGCAATATTACCAAAACAATCGCTACAATTTTTATAACCGCACCAATACCGAAGTAGTCCCCAACGACATCAGTACTTGGAGCTTGGATAAAATCGTGGAGGCTACGCTCGAGCAGCACCTAGCTGCCCTCACGGCTGCCGAAGCATTGAAAAAAGTTACGCTTGCCGATTTTGAGGAGGTACTGGTAGGGGGAGATGAAAACGGACGCAAACGCCGCCCCACGATGTATGATTTTGTGGCACACCAAGCCATTGACTTTTTTGCCAACAATGAAAACGGACTCAATCAGCCTGCCTACCAGTTTGTCATTAATGACTTGGCTTACCTTGAGCCTGCCAAAGAATTTATACAGCTTGACCTCAGCACACGAGATTCGCTTTCTTTTGATTTTTACGCGCTTAAGACACTCCAAGACCTGCTCAAATTCAGAATCAATGACAGTGATGCCGAGCTTTGGGTGGACATAGACCTCAAAAGGCTTTCATTTGTGTATGATAAATTGACTGCTACCGACAAAGACCTGCGCTACCAAACCGCACTCCAAAACTTGCAAGCCCAATGCACTCAATCGCCTATCTGGGCAGAAGTAACAGTGAAAATTGCCCAATTACTCAATGCCCAAGGCGAAAAATACAATGCCCAATCAGGCGAAAACCAATGGAAACGCAAAGAGGCTCTCGAGCTGTGCCAAAGCATTATAGAGAAATTTCCGAAATCTATCGGCGCAAGCCAAGCAAAGGCACTACAAAGCCAAATAAAGGCTAAAAGCCTAGAATTTAACTCTCAAGAAATCTTGGCTGCCAATTTGTTTAACCCTGCCTTGGTCAAATACCGCAATGTCAAGAAGATTTATTGGAAAATCATTGCTGCCACTGAAAAAGACGAGGAACAAATCCGCAAAAACTACGACCGCAGCAAAAACAGCAACTATGAGCAAGAACTCATCAAGTTCTACAATGCCAAACAAGCCAGTAGAACTTGGGAAACCAATCTCCCCGATGAAGGCGACTACCAACAGCACGCCCTCGAGGAGAAAATACCTGCACTGGGTTTTGGTTATTATATCATTATGGTTAGTGATAATGCCCAGTTTGCTTACAAAGAAAAATCTGTAAGTTATGCTTTCTCAAAAGTAACCAACATCAGTTACCTCCAAAGAACTGACCAAGCCAATGGCACATTAGAATTTTACCTCATGCACCGAAGCACAGGGCAGCCCCTAGAAAAAGTGCAAGCAGAAGTATTTGCCCGCTACTACGACTACGACAAGCGGAAGTACGAAAACCGCAAACTAGGTGATTTTGTCAGCAATAATGAGGGCTATATCTCTGTGCCTTACCAAGAAAGAAACGAAAGATACAGCTATGAAATCAATGCCAAATTTACCAATGGCAATGATGTATTCCAGACAGGCAGAAATTTCTCCCAATACCGACGGGGCGAGCCTAGCCCACCTCGCCCAAGTGCTTATTTCTTTACTGACCGTGCCATCTACCGCCCTGGGCAGACTTTGTATTTTAAATCTATTGTGCTTGAAAGGGCTTCAAAAGATAGCCGTATCTTGCCCTCGCTCAATACAATGGTCTATCTCTATGATGTGAATAGCCAAAAAGTAGCCGAATTGCCCCTCACTACCAATGAATTTGGCTCAGCGCAAGGCAAATTTACCCTCCCCAATACAGGGCTGAACGGGCAAATGCGCTTGGAACTGGTGCTTGGCTCTGGTGTGGAAGATATACAACATACCGTACAAAGAGGGGAAACACTCTACAGCATTGCGCGCCGATACAATATTACCTTAGAAGAACTCAAAAGACTGAACAATATTGATGCAAACGATAATTTTCTCTCTGTAGGACAAGTGCTGCGTGCCACTAGAGTAACCCGTGGGCAAAGCCTCGGCAGTACTTATTTCTTAGTAGAAGACTACAAACGCCCCAAGTTTGAAGTAACTTTTGAGACCGTAAAAGGCAGCTATCGCCTCAATGACAGCATCAAAGTAGAAGGCAAAGCGATTGCTTACTCTGGGGCAAACATTACAGATGCCGAAGTGAGCTACAGAGTGGTGCGTCAGGCGCGTTTCCCCTATTGGTGGTTTTATCGCTGGGGCTACTATCCTACTTCGCCCTCTATGGAAATCACCAATGGCAAAACCCAAACCGACGAAAGCGGTAAGTTTACAGTAAACTTTACTGCCCTGCCCGATTTGAATGTATCGCCTGAGTCTTCACCCATTTTTACTTATACGGTTTATGCTGATGTAACTGACCTCAATGGCGAAACACACAGCAAACAGACCTCCGTAGCAGTGGGCTACAAAGCCCTCGAGATAAGTGCTGGAATAGCCAATGAACTCAACAATGCCGAAAAAGCCGAAATCAAACTTAATTCTACCAACCTCAGCGGTGAGTTTGAAGCCACAAAAGGAAAAATCATCATTCAGCAACTCAAAACACCTGCCACGGCTTATCGTGCAAGACTTTGGGCAATGCCTGATAAATTTATCTACTCAGAAGCCGATTGGAGAAAAGACCTTCCCAATGACCTCTACAAAGATGAAAATAATATCTATGGCTGGGAAGTAAGCCAAGAAGTGCATCAGCAATCCTTTGATACAGGCAAAGAGAAAACCATCACTCTTGACAATATCAAGAAATGGAAAGCAGGGCAATACAAACTCGAGATGACTGCCACCGACAAGTATGGACAAGAAGTAAAAGCCGTGCAGTACTTCACCGTAGCCGAACCCACGCAAAAAGGACTCGTCATACCGCAAATGAGCCTCTTCCAAGGCATCAAAACCAAAGGCGAACCCAACGAAAAAGCTATCCTAAAAGTAGGAAGTTCTTCAGAGATACAAGCACTCTTTGAAGTAGAGCATGACAATAAGATTGTCCAAAAACAATGGATAAAACTCAACAATGCCACACAAACCATAGAACTGCCCATCAAAGAAGAATACAGAGGCAATTTTGGGGTGCATTATACATTTATCAAAAATAACCGCACCTACAAGCACAGCCAAACCATTAGTGTGCCTTACACCAACAAAGAATTAGCCATCAGCTTTGAAACTTATCGTGATAAGCTACTGCCAGGTGCAGAAGAAACCTGGAAAATCAACATCAAAGGCAGGCAAGGCGACAAAGTAGCCGCCGAAATGGTCGCCACGCTTTATGATGCTTCGCTAGATGCTTTCAAAAACCATAGCTGGGCTTTTAATATTTTGAGCTACAACTACGCACGCCTTGGCTGGACTGCTGGAGAGGGCTTCGGGGGAAATTACTACCGCAACTACCAAGAAGACTGGAACAAATCACTTAGTGCTGCAAGCGTCAATTATCCTTACTTAAACTGGTTTGGCTTTGAGCGGATTTATTATTATGGTTATCGCCGCCAAATGTTAGGAGCTACTCCAACCGCTGCAAGAAGAATGGAAAAATCTATGGCAAATGAAGAGGTAGAGGAAGAGGTTTTTGGGATGTTAGAATCTACTGAGGACGAAGTAACAGAACTAAAAACGGCAGACAGTCCATCAACTGAAGCTCCCCCACCACCTCCAGCAGTAGAAGAGGCCGAACCACTAGACACCAAAGACGTGCAAGTGCGTACTAATTTCAATGAAACGGCTTTCTTTTATCCTAACCTGCGCACAGATGCCGAAGGCAACTTGAGCATAGAATTTACCATCCCTGAGTCGCTCACACGCTGGAAAATGCTCGGCTTTGCCCATACCCAAGACCTCAAAACGGGCATGGCGACCAACGAACTCGTTACGCAAAAAGACCTGATGGTAGTGCCAAACGCTCCTCGTTTTTATAGAGAAAATGACTTACTGGTTTTTTCTTCTAAAATTAGCAATATCTCCGACAAAGATTTGGAAGGACAAATTCAGCTTTCGATGCTTGACCCACTCACCAACGGAAATGTGGACAGCAAACTAGGCTTGAAAAACATCACCCAAAGCTTCAAAGTAGCCGCAGGGCAAAATACCGCTGTGAGTTGGGAGCTAAAAATCCCCGAAGGGATGCAAGCCCTTACCTACAGAGTAGTCGCAAAAGCAGGTAATTTTTCTGATGGAGAAGAAATGACCCTGCCCGTGCTGACCAACCGTATGCTCGTAACCGAAACCTTGCCTTTGCCTATCAGAGGCAATCAGACCAAGCGTTTTACATTGGATAAGCTCACAGCAAGCACCAAATCTACTACACTCAAAAACCACCGCTACACCTTAGAGTTTACTTCTAACCCTGCGTGGTATGCAGTGCAGGCATTGCCTTATCTGATGGAATATCCTTATGAATGTGCCGAGCAGGTGTTTAGCCGCTTCTATGCCAATGCCTTGGCTTCGCACATTGCCAATTCTACGCCTAGGATTAAAGCCGTTTTTGATAGCTGGAAAGAAATCAGCCCTGATGCTTTGCTTTCTAACCTTGATAAAAACCAAGAACTCAAAAGCCTTATCTTAGAAGAAACGCCTTGGCTCTTGAATGCCAACAACGAAAGCGACCGCAAGCGTCAGCTAGGGGTGTTGTTTGACCTAAACAGAATGGGCAACGAACTGGCTCAGGCAATCAAAAAGCTCAAGCAAAAGCAAGTAAGCAGCGGTGCTTGGACATGGTTTGAGGGAATGCGTGAAGACCGCTACCTCACACAGCACATCATCACGGGTTTAGGGCATTTGCGTAACCTAAAAATCTCCGTGGTGAGCAACAACCAAGATGTAGCCCAAATGATGCAAAAAGGCATTAGGTTCTTAGATGGTGAAATAGTGAAAAACTACCAAGAACTACAAAGACTGGCGCGTCAAGGCAAAATCAAACTGACAGACCAACACATTGGCTACTATCAGATTCAGTATTTGTATGCCCGCAGCTATTTCCCCGAAATCTCCATAGACAAAAACCTCAAAGAGGCAATGGACTACTACAAGGGGCAAGCGGCGAAATATTGGCCCAACTTTAACCAATACATGCAAGGTATGATAGCACTGGGCTTGCACCGATTTGCAGATGTCAAAACTGCCCAAGACATCATCAAATCGCTCAGAGAACGTGCGCTCAATTCTGAAGAAATGGGTATGTACTGGAAGCAAGAAAGAGGCTACTACTGGTACCAAGCCCCCATAGAAACGCAGGCTTTGATGGTAGAGCTTTTTGATGAAGTAGCCAAAGATGCCAAAGCCGTTGATGACCTCAAGACTTGGCTCTTGAAGCAAAAGCAAACCCAAGACTGGAAAACAACTAGAGCTACGGCAGAGGCTTGCTACGCTCTTCTTTTGCGTGGCGAAAACTGGCTCATGGTAGAGCAGCAAGTAGAAATCACGGTGGGCGACAAGAAAATCAATCCCAACAGTGAGGCAAACGTAACGCCCGTAGAGGCTGGCACAGGCTACTTCAAAACGGCTTGGAAAGGCGAGGAAATCACTGCCAATATGGGCAATATCACCATCAAAAAAGACACTCCAGGCGTAGCGTGGGGCGCAGTCTATTGGCAGTATTTTGAGCAGCTAGATAAAATCACTACTGCCGAAACGCCCTTAAAGCTCAAAAAACAGCTTTTCTTGCAAGAAAACTCCGACAGAGGCCCTATTTTGAAAGAAATCTCTGAAGCTACGCCCCTTAAAGTAGGCGATTTGGTGAAAGTACGCATAGAACTGCGTGTAGATAGAATGATGGAATATGTCCACATGAAAGATATGCGTGCCACTGGTTTTGAGCCTGTCAATGTGATTTCAAGCTATAAATACCAAGACGGCCTAGGCTACTATGAAAGTACCCGTGATGCAGCCACTAATTTCTTCTTTGGCTACTTGCCCAAAGGTACTTACGTATTTGAATACCCCTTGCGTGTAAGCCAAGCAGGAGATTTCTCCAATGGCATCACGACTATCCAATGTATGTACGCCCCCGAGTTTGCAAGCCATTCGGAGGGGATTAGGGTGAAGGTGAAGTAGATGTACTGCGAAGCTCTGGCTTCGTGAGTAGTGAGGCATAGAGCTCCAGTTTTGCACGTGATTCGTGCGAAGCTGGAGCTTTGCACTGCAGAAAAAATATTTTTTATTTATTTTCTAGAATTGCTTGTATGTCTAAAGCAGCCTAATTATATTTGCTATGGGATTAAACATTCATTCAGTTATGAGAGTGATTGTACTTCTGAGCAAATTATCTCCACATTCCTGTTTCAAATCTAATCTCAATTTTATTATGTTTCATTCAATTTTCTTTACCATTATGTTACAAAAATTCCAAAATTTAATTTATCAGCTTCATCAAACTAGGTCAAAGAATAAAGATGAAAAAAATGAAGAAGATAGATAACATTTCTTATGGCATAACACTTCCTATTATAGTCCATAATTACATGATTCACAAATAATAATCAATTTTAATTAAAAGACGATGAAAACAAAACAAACCGTAATTCTACTGACTTTGCTTTTCTTGGGGTTAAACCTAAAAGCACAAGAGCTGAAATATGATGCGATTCCAGAAGATCGAAAAGTATTAATCGCACAAGATAATTTTGACGATCCCAAACAGAGTTTATTCAGTTCCAAAGATGGGAAATTTAAGAATAGTACTTTTGTACTTTCTTCATCTGGTGATGAAACCACATTTTCTAATACAAAATTGGCAAATTTTGACTATCAAAGTGATTTTGAAATAACAGTTGATGTTAATTATCTTAAAATCAAAAAAGAAAGTGAGCGTGGACTCTACATATCTCGCTTATACAACTATAACAGATCTGCTACTACAATATATTTTTGGACTGATGGAAATAAGGTAGATGCAGGAGAAACTTCAGGAAAGTATGAGAGTTATGGCTTTGAATCAAAAATTATGGACAAAAAGAATGGTTTTGTAAACATGACCTTAAGAAAAGTAGATGAGCGATTGTATTTTTATTTTGATAAAGCTTTAATAGGGAGTATTAATTTCCCCAACATTAAGTTCAGCTCTTCAAATATAATTAAAAAAGCAATCGGTATTTACGCAAGGAACGCTACTGTGGAGTTTGATAATTTTAAGATATACTACATCAAACCTCTTGCTTTGTCGCCAAAAAATGTAGCAAAAAGACTAGAAATTGTTGATAAACTCTTAATGGGTGATATAGAAACTAGGCAAAAAGCTTATGAGGATTTAGTTAAACTTGCCTCAGAAGGTGATATTTTGGCTCAGGTATGGTTTTATAGGATTCTAGGTATTGAATATAAATACCAAAGAGATTCTGAAACTGCTAATGTTAGGCTTATCTTTTTAACAGATGAAGAGATTGAGGAAATGTTAGAAACAGCTTACAAATACAAATATAAAGAAAATGCAGGTAGATTCCTGAGAACTTGGACTCATTTAATAAGGTATGAAGAACGATTTAATCAATCAAATTTGGAACTTGCATCAATAGGAATTGGATTTTCAGAAAGCGAAATGGATTCACTTTGCCTAACAATGTTAAGTTCAAAGTTCATACCATTTTACTGGAAAGTATTAGATGAAGGGTATAAGAGCAAGATTAATTCAGACCTCCTTTATAATTCATTACAAGATATAGCCAATGATGGATTTACTTATGCATACTTTTACATGGCTATGATTGATAAGAATCGTTTTAGTATTAATGGCTTTAAATCAAATTTAAAAAAATCCTTAGACGAGAGAAGTATAGATAAAAGCACGTACTCTTTGACATTACTTAAATATTACGACAAATTTAATTATGATTACTTCAATAAAACCTTAGATGAGTTATTGAGTAGTGGACTCATAGATGCAAACACAAGAAATCTAGATATGTATATTTCAGAGTTAATGAGAAAAAACTTTTATGATGAATCTGGTGGTAAAAAAGATGATAATCGTAAAAGCAAGTTTGATGATTTTAAAAAATTACTTGATAAGTTATTTAACAGTAAACTTATAAATGCTGACATTTATGTATTTCATCTACTTAGCTTTTTTTCTGACAGAGAAATAGCAGAAATAAGTGATATTGATTTGATTATATCTGCATTAAAAAAGATTCCTAATTTGCAACCCATCCTAGATAAACATTTTGA
>CAYZQI010000114.1:0-15509 GCA_964480455.1 uncultured Cytophagaceae bacterium | reverse complement strand
TTGTGATTACTTTTCGTTGTATTTCATCTACTTTTGACCGCTTAAAGGCTTCACTAAAATTGCGATTATACTTCGATTTAATAGTGAAATTTGTACTTTTCTTAGTTTCATTTTTTTTGCTTGACATTTGTACTTGACGTTTTGAGGTCAACTTATATCAGGCAGGGACAAGTGGCAGTTGATAGTTACTAACCTACCTCAAAAGACCTTCAATAGAACAAAAAAACCTCAAAGCACTTGCTTTGAGGCTATATACTAAAACTGTGTTAATCCAACAATAGGATATTGTAAAAGTGTCAGTTAAAAAAATAAAGATTGTTATTAAATCCAACAGTCAGACTGTTGGATTTATTTTTGTTTTGATATATTATTAAATTACATCATTCCACCCATGCCTCCGGGCATTCCGCCTGGCATACCACCACCCATAGCAGCGTTTTCCTCTTCTTCGTCAGCAATCACTGCCTCAGTAGTAAGTAATAAGCCAGCGATAGAAGCTGCATTTTCAAGGGCAAGGCGAGTTACCTTGGTGGGGTCAATTACACCTGCTTTGATGAGGTCTTCGTATTCTCCTGAACGAGCGTTGTAGCCATAAGAACCAGCTTGCTCACGTACTTTTTGGATAACTACTGAACCTTCGCCACCTGCATTGGCCACGATAGTGCGGAGAGGTGCTTCGATGGCTACACGAATAATATTTACACCAGTAGCCTCATCTTCATTGATTGTTTTTATATCATCAAGCGCAGAGATAGCACGTACAAGTGCAATACCGCCACCCGTGACAATACCTTCTTCTACGGCTGCGCGAGTTGCGTGTAAGGCATCATCTACACGATCTTTCTTTTCTTTCATTTCTACCTCAGTAGCTGCACCGATATAAAGGATAGCTACTCCGCCAGAAAGTTTAGCTAGACGCTCTTGTAGTTTTTCACGGTCGTAATCAGAAGTAGTATTTTCTATTTGCGCTTTGATTTGGTTTACGCGGTTAACGATGTCCTCTTTGCTACCCACGCCATTCACAATGGTAGTGTTGTCTTTGTCAATGATAATTTTTTCGGCATTACCTAGGTAGTCAAGTGTCGCATTTTCAAGTTTAAAGCCACGCTCTTCAGAGATAACCGTACCTCCTGTAAGGATAGCAATATCTTCTAGCATAGCTTTGCGGCGGTCGCCGAAACCAGGAGCTTTTACAGCAGCTACTTTCAATGCCCCACGTATTTTGTTCACTACCAAAGTAGCCAATGCTTCACCATCAACATCTTCTGCGATAATCAAAAGCGGACGACTTGTTTGTGCTACGGCTTCCAGTACGGGGAGCAATTCTTTCATAGAAGAAACCTTTTTCTCAGAAATCAAGATGTAAGGATTCTCTAAGTTGGCTTCCATTTTCTCGGTATCAGTTACAAAGTAAGGAGAGAGATAACCACGGTCAAACTGCATACCTTCTACGGTTTTGACTTCAGTTTCAGTACCTTTGGCTTCTTCTACCGTGATTACACCATCTTTACCCACTTTATCCATAGCATTAGCAATCATTTTACCGATTTCCTCGTCGCTATTGGCAGATATAGTTGCTACTTGCGCAATTTCGTTAGAATCGCTGATAGGTTTAGACTGTGCCTTAAGGTTGGCGACTATAGCTGCTACGCCTTTGTCTATCCCACGCTTCAAATCCATAGGATTAGCACCTGCGGTAACATTTTTGATACCCACGTTGAAAATGGCCTGTGCCAATACAGTAGCAGTAGTAGTACCATCGCCAGCTTGGTCAGCAGTTTTAGAGGCAACTTCTTTCACGAGTTGTGCGCCCATGTTCTCAATAGCATCTTTGAGTTCAATATCTTTTGCCACAGTTACACCATCTTTGGTGATGGTAGGTGCGCCAAATTTTTTGTCAAGAATTACATTACGTCCTTTTGGACCGAGGGTAACTTTTACAGCATTTGCTAATGCATCAACACCAGCTTTGAGCTTAGTGCGTGCTTCGGTATCGAATAATATTTCTTTTGCCATGATTTTTAGATTTTTTGAGTTTAACTTAAAAAATTAAATTGCCGATAAA
The DNA here is from genome assembly GCA_964480455.1 of uncultured Cytophagaceae bacterium. Taxonomy (GTDB): domain Bacteria; phylum Bacteroidota; class Bacteroidia; order Cytophagales; family Microscillaceae; genus JAABSX01. The sequence goes on along the minus strand of CAYZQI010000114.1, from coordinate 13,444 downwards.
AAGATAATAATTAGAGAATTGCAAAAATGTCTGACTCACGCATGATGAGATATTCACGCCCTTCTATGGTGATTTCTGTACCTGAATACTTGCCGTAAAGCACTGTATCATCTACTTTTACAGTCATAGGCTCATCTTTTTTGCCTGCTCCAACGGCGACCACTTTACCTCTTTGAGGTTTTTCTTTTGCGGTATCAGGGATAATGATACCTGACGCAGTTTTTTCTTCGGCAGCAGCGGGTTCTACTAGAACGCGGTCTGCTAGAGGTTTTAGACTTACAGACATATTGATTTTAAGTTTGGTTTAATTTTAAAAAATAATTGAATTATAAACTTGATTTATCATTTAATATGCCAAGGCTGCTTTTTGATAAAAATGACACAACTACCTGCCATTTTTTCACGTTTAAGGCAAAAAAAAACTCCTTGTCAGTTTGCAAATCTGCGAAAAAGTAATTAAATTCAACAGATTATTTTGAGGAATATGCTTTGCTATTATTTAATTAGATAAATCACAAAATACTACAGAATAATTCTACAATGACTGACAATTTTGCACAGAAGCACTGACAAATCCCTGACATTATTTCATTTACCTAACCCTTATACACTTTATGAATACACTCAACAAAGATTGGCTTACTCACGGCTTGATTGATTATGAATACAAAAAGTATGTCTTGCTGGCTTATTTACAAAAAGTAAAAAAAAGATTTGCTGCCATCTATCTTTATCCGCAGCTTTCTGATTTGATTTTTCATTATCAAAATTTACAAGACCTCAAACAAAATAAAGAACTACTCTTTGAAAATTTCCCTAAGGAAATCTCTAAAGCTGATTTTGACAGGCTTGAGCTAGAATACAAAAGCATCATTGAAAACGATGAACTCATGCAAGAAATGGAGGAAATTATTGCCTTTGCACTGCCTGAGATAGAACACACCCTGCGTGAAGGAAAAGAAATCTATGAATATGTAGAAAAAAACTTAGAAATAAGCCCTGTTGGGATTACCCCTCTACGCTTTGACGAGGGCTATTTTTTTATTCAAGAGCGCAACAAGAAAGAACTTCAAATTTTTGAATATCGTTTGACTGTCTTTGACAATGCCAACGAAAAATTCAGAGCAATACAAACCTATTTCCTAGAAAATGTCCGCAAAGATTTAGGCATCACAGTAGAAAATATCAAACTTGACCTCATACGCCGCTATGCCAAAATGCCTAATCCTGCTACCTATTTTATTGTATCGCATACGCCTGTACCCTTGCAAGAAACCTTACTCCCCGTAGCCAAAAGACTCTTGGTGCGTTATGTGAGTAAGTTTTGATTGAATGAGGAGATTGAGAAATTAAGAGATTGGGTGAATAGGAGAGTAAGAGAAAAAAATGACCCAATGACCAGTTCCTCAATCAATGACTTGCTAGATAGGTATCTATTTCAGTTATTAGGCTTTCATATTGTGCTATTTTCTTGGCATTTTTGTAATGGTCTTTGGCAGATTTTGTGTCACTTTTTCGGTGGGCAATGCGTGCTAGTCCTGCGTAAGCAAAGGCATAATAATCAATGGTATATTTTTTATCGTATTTACCTGCTTGGACTACTTTTTTGTAAAAAGCCTCTGCCTTTATGTCACTTTTGTAGTATTTTTCTTGAATAATGCCTTTAAAAAGATGATTGGCAGAGGCATACATATTTTCGGTGTGACTATTAAATCTTGGCAAGTAAATCTCTGCTTCTGCATAACGCCCTACATGTATGAGTGCTTCGCAGTATTTTGTCCAAAAAAAAGGATTTCGAGGATACTGATTGATAAGTTGCTGTGCATAATTGAGAAACTGAACGAAGTTTTTTTCATATTTGGCATATATACTTGCCATATAAATTTTTGATTCAGTTTTGCTAAATTGAGAAAATTGGGCTGCTTGCTGAAAGTGCCAAAGCCCTTGCGTCTTATTGCCTCCTGGAAAAAATATCATAAATGGTTTGGCTATGGGGTGTGTTTCGGGGTATTGTACAGCGTAGTATTTATACAAACCTGAAGAAAAGTGAAAATCAGGATAATTACTTTCTTGCCCAAAGCCTTTTTTCATATAGCTATACGATTTTTTTCCATAACCTACCGACTGCATAAAATCACCACTTTCTGCCTCAAACATTGCCAGCAATCCGTAAGTCATCATCAAAAAATAATTTCCCTCTAGGTCGTCTGCGCTAGCATCAACACGTTTTTTGGCATAATTTACTGAGAGTTGCAAGTATTGATTATAGTATGTAAACTGAGGCATGCTTTTCTCTAAGGGTAAATACTGCCACGAGATAAGATATGCCCTCAAAAAAGGTATAACGGGGTGCTTGGCATATTTTTTTTCAAGCTGCTCGATTTGATTTTTTGCATGGGTGAAATTAAAATTATAAATATTATTCAAGATTTGAGAAGAAAGTTGCTTGGCGGCTTCATCTTTTAGTATCTGCGCTGAAAGCGGTATTTGTGTCAAAGAAATGCTCATAAAAAACAAATAAAAAAATAAATTTCTCATACGTTTATATTGTGGTTAATGTCTATTATTCATTGCATTATCATCATCACAACAAAATAAGCTCAGTCGAGGTTTGTGTATTGATGCCTTCTAAAACGCACATTTAGATAGCCAAATAGGGCTTCCCCTCAAAATACCGCTCTGCCATAATACATACCTTGAGATAATCTGCATGGGGTAAAAACATACTTTTATCTACTTTGCCTCTGTGAGGACTATAAAGTTTACCCTGTGCATCTGACTCATAAATCTTTCCTTCTGCTACTGCTGCCTGACCACTAAAAAGTAAGTATGCTGAAGGTAAGAATAGCTGCATCAGCCCCGAAACCTCTTCTTTTTGAAGCTGGAAATCTATCTTTGTAAAGCGATTTTCTAGGAAATAAGTATGGCAAAACTCCCGATTAGTTTGCCCATTGACAATTGAAACGTCTAATTTAACCCCTAGGGGTATGAGTTCTTCCCAACCTACTTCTATGCCAAGTTCCTCTTTCAGTTCACGAAGCCCATCGGCAGGGCTTTCGCCTGCCAAGAGATGCCCTGCCGCCGAGATGTCATACAAGTTAGGGTGAAGGTCTTTTGTGGAGCTTCTACGCTGAAAAAGAAGGTAAGGCGTTTCATTTTCAAAGCCAATCACCCAGCAATGAAAGGTCTGATGCCAAAGCCCTTTATCGTGTACTTCTTTGCGTGTTGCTTGCCCAAGAAGTCGAAAGTTGTCATCAAAATAATCAAGTATTTCCATAAGGTGTTTTGATACGCCACAGAATATATCACCAAGTAAGACAAAGCTAGTGTATTATTGAGAATTATTTATTTTTTTTGAGCTATGAAACAGTTACAGACTACATTTTTTCAGGCTTGTTTGGGTTTTTATCTCATAGGTGCTTGGCTTTTACTCACCCAAGACAAAGGTTTTGCAGTGCTTTGGTTCAATGCGCAGCATAGCCTTGTCTTAGATATTTTTTTCAGGTATTTTACTTGGGTGGGTGATGGCGTTTTTTATGCAGTAGTGATTGTGGGTTTGTTTTTTTGGCAGAGAAAGGCCGCCCTTTTAGGTTTGTTGTCTTTTGCTGTGAGTGGTGGAGCGGTGCAGTTGTGTAAAAAGGTCTTTTTTTCAGATGTTCCTCGCCCCATTAGTTACTTCAGCGACTCGGTGCCTTTGCACTTGGCAGAAGGTGTAAGTATGCACGCTTGGCAGAGCTTTCCTTCGGGACACACTACCACTGCTTTTTCTTGTTTTTGTTTATTGGCATTGCTATTTAGGACAAGCTTTGCGGGAGCTATTTTTTTTCTAATGGCTTTGCTGGCAGGTATTTCACGCATGTATTTGGCGCAGCATTTTTTTGAAGATGTATATGCAGGTGCTTGGATTGGCGTGTTGAGTACGTATGGTTTGTACCGTATTGTTTACAATCAAAGCACCTCTATTGCCTAGCTTCGTCACGAAAGTTATCAAAATACCAAATTTCACAGCCTTATGTTCTTTTGCCTCCGGCTATTGATTAAACAAAATCAAAATTGCACGAAATTTTTAGTACTTATCAAAGTAAAACAATGGCCGCAAACGATTGCAATTTGCAAAAAAAACTAAAAAAAATAGTTTTTCTCATTTTAAAAGCCTATATTGGTAGAATAAATCAAGAATGGGAATGAAGACCCAAAATACCAATGATGTAAGGTCTGTTTCATTTTTGGAAAGTAATTTTACCTAACTAATTCATAAGTTGCTGTTTTTCAGTGGTTTATCGTAATTGGTCTATTTTTCGTGAATTTAAGCAAACGTAAGCATTTTTTTAAATTGTAAACCACCAAGCCCGTATGAAAAATATTAGTCAAACCCAAATAGAACAGATTGTAAGAAACGCTTTCCGCAAATGCAATGGCACTGGGGCAGAGTGGATAGAAACCGAGCAATTGTTTACTACATTGTATGGTGATACTTATTTGAAGATAAAACGTAAGATTTATCTTGAAGAAAATGGCAAAATGGAGCTAGGTGCTACAGCTTAATGCCCCAGAGCGTAATATCATCTCTTTTTTCAATGGTAAAACCCTGTAGTGCCTCTTGAAAGAGGTCATGCTGTGTTATACTATCTTGTGCATGAAATTTGGTGATAAGTTCTATCAATCGTTTTTCACCAAATTTCTTACGCTCTTGGTTAGGCTGGTCTATGAAACCATCAGAGCATAGATAAAAGTTATCGCCTCTTTGCAGCCTAATTGTATGCGCTTCAAAAGATTTTTCATTTTGTTTTTGAATACCACCTATGCTGCGGCGTGTACCTTTGATTTTATGGAAACCTCCTGACTGTGTAAAATATAAGCTATTTTTTGCTCCTGCAAAAACAATTTCAAGCTGATGATTGTCTTCCGTTTTTTTTAAACCTTCTATTCGGCAGATAACCATATCCATTCCATCATCATTGCCACTCTTGCTTTGCTTGAGTGCTTGTCTCACTTCCTCATCTAATATTTCTAAAATTTCTTCGGGTGCAGTGATTTTTTTTCCTAAAATGATTTCATTCAAAAGAGTATTAGCTATCATGCTCATAAAAGCTCCAGGCACACCGTGCCCCGTGCAATCAACTACTGCTAGAAATAAAAAGCCTTTGCGCTTAATTAGCCAATAAAAATCTCCCGATACGGTATGCAAAGGCTCGTAAATAATAAAGTAATTGGGTAAATAAGTACTTATTTCTTCATGTGTAGGCAAGATAGCCTGTTGAATTTTGCGTGCATAATTCAAGCTATCAATCAGCAACTTTTGTTTTTTTTCAATACTTTGTGATTGTTGCTTGATTTGAGCAATGCTGTTCTGTACCTTACTTATCATGTAGGCAAAATCAGTAGAGAGTTTGCCTATTTCATCTTGATTTTTGATAATGAGAGGTTGCGTATTCTTGTCAAAATCATTCTGAATCACCTCCATAATACTGTTGGAGAGTTTTCGTATAGGACGGCTTAAGATTTGAGGCAAATAAAACATCAAGAAAATAAATAAACCTATCCCTAGCCCTGCCCCTACCCACGCGCTAGTTTGGTTTTGGAGTTGTATGCGTTCGGCATTGAGGAGTGCCAAGCGATTAATTTCTTGAGTAGCCTGCTCCACATCATCAGAAATAAAGGCGAGCTTTTGCTTGAGTCCTGTTTTGCTAGTAAAACCAATCTTTTCATCAAGTAAGACTATTTTCACAAAAATCTCTCTGTACTGTTCTATTAGGTCTGTAAATCGCTTTCTCACAGCAGGCGTGGGTGATTTTTGGGCAATATTTTGTTTAAATTCTTCTACCTTTTTCCAGAGTTTGTCAGAGTACTGACGTTCTTTGCGGAGCATAAAATCCTTTTCGTGTCGGCGAATCATCAAGATAGCCGCAAGATCAAAACCAAAGTTAGCAGAGGCGTTCTCTATTTCGTGGATACACCTCCGCATTTGCCCCTCTAACCCATAGTCTTTAAAACCACGCTCTAAAATCAATTGTTCTATCTGTTTGAAGATTGCCTCATATTCTTTGAATTTATTTTCAAGCAAGACAATTTGTGCATTAAGCTGTGTGCTGTCAAGTTCCTTTACTTGTTTGAGAAAACCAAGCTCACCTCTGATGATGTTGAGTGTGCGGTTACGCGCAAAGAGGTATTCACTTTTTTGATTTTGATAGTATTTGCTATCGCTGGTTTCGTCTAAAAAGAAATCTCGCTCTAGCTTCTTCACCATTTGGATTTGTAAGGCTATATTTTGCAAAGCTTCAGTGATTTGTCTTACACCTCGCTCACGCTCAACAGACCAGCTATTGAGCAAAAGCATGCTCAATGTAATGAGCAATAACAGAAAAAACGAAAGCAAAAGCTTAGTACGTATTGTTTGAAAAATAGCCATTAAGTAATTGTCAATGATTAATTGTCATTTGTGAGTTATTATAACTGTGAAGCATTGATTATGAATAGTTTAAAGCCTATTCTATTAGCTATAAAATAGCTCATCTTGAAAAATACCATCACTTGAACTAGGATAAAGCATGTTACAACTTGACTTTGCAAAATTGGTGCAAGTGCGCGAATCGTATATTATTTGATTGTTAAATATTTGGTTTGACAAGTAGATAAAAAATATTGCTCAGTGAGATAGGGCTTGATAAAAGGGTTTTGCCAAATATTCTATTTTGAGCAACTGCCTTGGCTAACGTGCAAACTACTTCATTCTTCAAAAATCAATTTCTCTAAATTTCATTACCTTGGTAGCTTGTCTAAACAAAATACTGCATTTTTGGGAGTGAAAATCAATTTTAGGAAATAAAGACCTAACCAATGTTCCCAGAAATTGTATATTTTAGACAATCAATCCAAAATTAAAAATATGTTTCGCATTGATTCGCTCAGGCATCAATATCAACAAGAAGAAGTACTGAATCTACCCGCTTGGGAAGTACAACAAGGTGAAGCTTGGCTTCTCTTGGGCAGCTCGGGCAGCGGCAAAACTACCCTCATTCATGCCTTATCGGGTATTCGCCTGCCCTCCGAAGGTAAAATATGGATAAAAGACACCCTTATCACAGCACTTTCCGAAGCCCAACGCGACCAGTTTAGGGCTAAAAACATTGGCTTGGTTTTTCAAAAATCACATTTGATTGCTACTTTAAATGTATTACAAAACCTCGTGTTGGCGCAATACCTTGCAGGGCTGAAGCAAGACAAACAGAAATGTATGCAGATTTTAGAAGAATTGGGCTTGTCTGGAAAAGCCAAAGCCTATCCGCACCAGCTTAGTCAGGGGCAAGTACAGCGCATCTCTGTAGCAAGGGCAGTACTCAACCAACCCACGCTGCTCATAGCTGATGAACCCACTGCCAGCCTTGATGATGAAAACGCTGCCCAAGTTGTGGCATTGCTGCAAAGCCAAGCCAAAAAATGGAACGCTACCTTGCTCATAGCTACCCACGACCAACGCGTAAAACAGCATTTTGAATTGATTAAAAACCTGAACAAACTATGAATTTACTAAGCCTTAGTTGGCATTATCTTAGACAAAACTGGCTCAATACCTTTCTCAATGTGTTGCTCTTGGGGCTTGGTATCGGGGTGATTATCTTTTTAATGCTCATACAGCACCAATTAGAAGATAAATTTAAGAGTGATGTAAAAGGTATTAAAATGGTGGTAGGAGCCAAGGGCAGTCCTTTGCAGATTATCCTCTGCAATATTTATCATATTGATAACCCTACAGGTAATATCCCGCTTGAAGAAGCACAGAAGATAGCCAATAATAAACTTTTTGTCAAAACTGCCATTCCGCTTGCCTTGGGCGACAACTACCAAAATTATCGAATAGTAGGTACAGATGCCTCTTTTAGCAAGCATTATGGCGCAAGCCTCTCTACAGGAAAGCATTTTGAGCAAGTAATGGAGGTTACACTTGGCGCAAAAGTAGCTCAAGAAACAGGACTAAAAGTAGGGGATACTTTCCAGAGTTCGCACGGACTAGAAACCGAAGAAGACATGGACTTGGCGCATGATGAACACACCTTCAAGGTAGTAGGTATTTTTAAACCTACCTTCAGTATTCTTGACCGACTCATTCTGACAAGTGTGCCTAGCTTCTGGCACGTACACGAAGCCCACAATGAGGAAGAAGAAGATAATACTAATGACAACCACGAAGAACACGACCACGACCACGAAGAACACGACCACGACCACGAAGAACACGACCACGACAGTCATGCACAGAACAAAGAAACTTTACCCAACTTATGGCAAATGGAGGCAGGCGACAAAGAGCTAACAGCCATGCTCATCACAGAATACAAAAACCCGATTGCAGCCATCAACTTACCACGCCTAATTAGCCAGATAGGGATTTTACAAGCTGCTTCACCCGCCATTGAGGTCAATCGCTTGTTTGAGCAAATAGGCATTGGGCAGCAGATAGCTCAAGTATTTGGGTTTATCTTGGTTGGGATTGCAATACTCAGCACTTTCATAGCCCTCTACAACGCCCTCAAAGCACGCCGCTATGATTTGGCAGTGATGCGTAGCTTAGGGGCTTCACGCTTTAAGCTATTCAGGCTGATGCTTTTAGAAGGCTGTTTGCTTGCCTTGCTAGGTGGATTGGTTGGGGCTTTCTTGGGTCATTTGGCGGTAGAGATAGCAGGGCAACAAGCCTCAGTGCTAGATAAAGTCTATATCACGGGCTGGATTTTTTTAGTAGAAGAGCTTTGGCTCTTGGGTTTGGTGTTTGCATCAGGTATTTTGGCATCTGTGCTGCCCGCTTGGCAAAGCTATCGTACTGAAGTAGCTGATACGTTGCTGTAGCACAAGGGCGTGCCCTTATGCTACAGCATGCCCTTGTGCTACAATGGAATAACCTTTTCACTTGGTAGGTAGTTAAAGAGAGATAAATTTCTTTAATTTTGTAAAAAATAAAAATGAGCAAGCAAGAAACCGTAGTTCCTTACAAAGATAAAAGCAGCAGCAAAAAGGCACAAGTAGCAGAGATGTTTGATAATATCTCTCCAAAATATGATTTTTTGAATCATTTTTTGAGCTTAGGAATAGATATACTTTGGCGCAAAAAAGCCATCAAACTCCTTAAAAAAGAGCAGCCACACCCACGTCTTATCCTTGATGTGGCTACTGGCACGGGCGATTTTGCCATTGAAGCCCTGGTACTCAAGCCTAAAAAAGTGATTGGCGTAGATATATCAGAAGGTATGCTTTCGCACGGACGTGAGAAGATGAAGAAGAAAAAACTTGACCACATCATAGAATTACGCAGTGGTGATTCAGAAAACTTAGAATTTAAAGACAATTATTTTGATGCGGTTATCGTTTCCTTTGGGGTAAGAAATTTTGAGAACTTATCAGAAGGAATCGCCAACATTCATAGAGTTTTGAAACCTTCAGGCACATTGGTAGTGCTGGAGTTTTCACGCCCTAAGATGTTTCCTTTCAAACAATTGTATAATCTCTATTTTCAAAATATCTTGCCTTGGATAGGTAAGCGTGTTTCAAAAGATAGTGCTGCTTATACTTATCTTCCCGAATCAGTAAGGGTTTTTCCTGATGGAAAAGACTTTTTGACAGTACTAGAAAAAAATGGATTTAATAACACAAAATGCAAGACGCTCACACTTGGTATCAGCAGTATTTATATAGGCAAAAAAGCCTAGTTTTCTTTATTTTATTGAGTATCTTTTGGGGAAATGCTGTGCCTCTACAGGCGCAGTTTTTTGGTCAAAAACGCAATGCAAATAGTGGTGAATACACCAAAGATGTCAATACTTTCTTACAAAGAGAAAAAAGACGCTTAACACGTCCAGTTGGTTTTGGATTTTATTTGGCAGGGCTAGGCACTAGGTTTGGTACTAAACTGACCGAAGATTTTGCCCGAGGCAATGACCCCGCAGGCATTGTAAGCATTAGCCCTAGAGGTTTGGCAGGTTTTGGGGTAGGTTTTTATAGTAATTTTAGACTGAGTGAATTTTTTGATTTCAGGCTCAATACCCAAGCCTCGTTTTATGAGCGCAACCTAGAATATACTTTTGCTGATGGTAATACAGAAATAAAACTGGTTGAAGGTTCCTCCTTTGAAATCCCAATTTTAATAAAGTATCGCTCAAAACTTAGAGGCAAAAGCGGTATGTATATGGTAGCAGGGCTCACTCCAAGTTTTGCCCTCTCACGCCCCAAAGATGAGCGTGATGCCGTGCTCACTACCACTTCCGACCTTTCAATAGAGTATGGCTTTGGCTTAGATGTGTTTTTCTCTTATTTTAAATTTGCCCCTGAGATTCGCTTCTCACACGGCTTAAGCAATGTACTTAACAAAGACAATCTAAACGACTTTAACCGACCCTTAGACCGACTTAACACACACAGAGTTACACTTTTCTTGCATTTTGGCGGTTAATTCAGAAAAACTAAATTCTATTTAATCCTAACTCACAAGGCTTGGGTTAGGTAATCTGATTTCAAAGCAAGTACCTTTTCCGAAGGTAGAATTCACATTAATTTTCCCACCTAGTTTGTCTATACTTTGTTTTACAATGTAAAGCCCCAAGCCCGAGCCTTTACGTGTTTGGTCGGCACGGTAAAACATCTCAAAGATACGCGTTTGGCATTCTTCTCTGATGCCTAAGCCATTGTCTTCAAAACGAATGATGGCTTCTTTAGGCTGGAGTTCTGCTGTAATGTTTAGCCACGAGGTATTTTTATGTTTGTCAGCATAGCGAATGGCATTGCCTACAAGGTTATTAAAAATCAGCTCGAGCCTATAGCTATCAGAATGAAGTACATTTTCAGGATTTTTTATTTCAATATGAATGGCTGTGGACACTTCACTTTCTATGAACTGATGTTTTTTAACCACATTGTCAAGTAGTTCTTTTAGTGCTATGGGTGCTATGGACAGCTCGGCGCGGGTATTGCGCGAGTGCGCCAGTACATCATTAACAAACTCATCAAGCCTCTTGAGGCTTTGCTCCATTAAGCCCATGTATTTTTGCAGCGTGTTGAGGTCTTTTTCTTCTTTTGCGATGTAGAGTAGTCCAAGTGTAGAATAGATAGGCGAACGCAGATCGTGGCTTACTTTTGCTGCAAATTGGTCAAGTTCTTCGTTGATTTTCCTCAGTTTTTGATTTTTGATTTGTGCGATTCTTTTTCTTTTATGGTTTTGTGCGTAAGCCCAAAGCAAGAAGATACTTATCAATAGGAAAATGCTAGAAATGGCTGCGGTTACAATTGCATTTTGCTTGTGTTTTGCATTTTTGAGTGTAAGTTCGGCTTGGATTTTATCATTTTTGATGGCAAGTAGTTCTCGTACTTGTTTTGCCATTCGTGCTTCTTTTTCTAAAAGAGTGTCTTTTTCAATGATAATGAATTGTAAATTTTCTATTTCTTTTTCAATAGTTTCACGCTGTTGTTGAAACCTCTTTTTGAGTCCCTCGATATCTCCCCCTTTTCCTTGCAATGCAGTTTCTAATTCTTGGATGTACTGCTCATAGAGTTTTTTTAATTTTTTGTTGAGTACTTCTTTGGTTTTAATAGCAAGTATTGCTTCCTCGTTGCTATTTGTGATTGTAAGATTTTGAAAGGATACACTTGAAGAGTTTCCAACGGTTTTGATAGGCGTGAGGATATTTTTTTGCTCCTCATCACTAAGAAAAAAATGACTTAATTCTGTGTAGAGTACCTGGTATTTTCTGATGGCTTTTTTATCTCTGCACTTTCTATTATAATTTTCACTTGTGATTAAATCGTAGATAGGGCTTAGATTTTCTACAAAAAAGTTTTGAAATTGCTGTGCTGTGATTTTGTTCTCTTTGAACAATTGATAGTAAATTTCAAAGGCTTGCTTGTGGTACTTAGCGGCTTTATTAGCACGCGCTAGTTTTAGGCCATTCAGGTTGCCCAGCAAAGTATAAAGTGAGGCTTTCAAAAAAATATTATGTTTAGAGGTCAGTAACTTTTCAGCTTCTCCGGCAAGTGCTTGGCTTTTTGAAGGATTGTTATCAAATTCTTTTTTTGCTTCTGAGAGTAGCTCAAATGCTTTGGTTTGGCTTGCATTGTTGAGTGCAATCTCTTGGGCAGATAGACTTGAGCACAAAAAAAATAATAGAGAAATTAACAAAAAAGTGTCTTTCCTTAAGTATAGCATGTTCGTACTGCTTTTTAGCATAATATTGACGTTTAGCGTTTTGAAAGAGTAATCATATATTATGCCTATCTCATAATTTACTGTTTTTCAAATAGTTAGCTATTGTTGACTTTCTATTTTTTGGACAAATTAAGGGTATTCTATCAAAGTTGGGAATGAATATAATATCTCTAAAAATTGCTTACAGCTTGTTAATTAATTAGTCTTTTATAAATTTGAGTGAGTTATCCAAGGAATTTATCATCAGTAAAATACCGTAAAAAAGAATAAAGCATTAGTATACTTGTTTTTTGAAGATTTATATTTTGCATTATTCTCATTTGCTTATTTCCAATCTATGATACGTTTTACCTTTGGACTTTGCTGCACATCTTGGGGCAGATTTTCCAAGATAGATTGTTGTAGGGTATCTAGTATTTTCCATTTTAAGAAACTGTGATGCACTACAAGGCTTACTTGACGCGCGGGTTGGGGGTCTTTAAAGTAGCGCACAAAGTCCCATCTTTCAGGCGGGAGGTCGTTGAGTGCTAATTGGGGTAGCAGTGTATAGCCAAAATTGAGTTCTACCATTCTTCTCAGGGTATCTAGCGAGCCACTTTCATAGATAAACTGTCGGTCTTCTCGTGGTACATTTTGGCAGATATTTAAGATTTGATTGCGGAAGCAGTGCCCTTCGTTTAGAATCCATAAGTCGTGTTTTTCTAAGTCCTCAATAGCGAGTTCTCTTTTGTTCAACAGCGGGTGTTTTTCAGAAAGATATGCCACAAAAGTTTCTTCAAAAAGACTGGTTTCGTGAAGGCTTTTGTCTTCAAGGGGGGTTACTAAGATGCCAATATCTAGTTTATCTTGGTGCAAGCCTTCTATCAAATCGTGAGTTTGCACTTCTTTGATGACAGGCTTCAGCTTGGGATAGTTCTTCAGTAAATTGGTCAGAAATAAAGGAATCAGGTAAGGGGCAAGTGTAGGGATAATGCCAATTTTAAACTCACCTTCCAAAATCCCCTTTTCACTTTTGACAAATTCTTGTATTGCTTTGATTTCCTTCAAAATTTGTTTGGCACGTCTGATTACCTCCTTGCCTGCGGGGGTTGGTTCTATGGGTTGTTTTTTGCGGTCAAAAATCAAAATACCGAGGTCTTTCTCGAGTTTTTGCACCTGCATACTTAAGGTGGGCTGTGTTACGAAGCAGGTTTCTGAGGCAGTAACAAAATGCCTATGAGTGTCTAGAGCTATGATGTATTCTAATTGTGTAAGTGTCAT
>CAYZQI010000113.1:0-15650 GCA_964480455.1 uncultured Cytophagaceae bacterium | reverse complement strand
ATGGGGTGAAAACGGCTGAAAAAGCCATACACACTTAACTGTTGGACTACCAATATTTATTCTTCCTTTGCCAATGCGAGTAGTGCTTCTCTTCGGCTAATGGCTACTTGAGCGCAGGCTTGCGCTACTGCAGCACGGGTTTTGATTTCTATGTTATCAAGGTATTCTTTGTAAGAGATTTCTCCTTTGAAAAGTTGCCGTGCATATTGGAGATAAAACTGGTTTTTCTCTCTACCTGTAGTGGCATACACAAAATAAGAAACAGGCGCATTTTGTGTATCAAAATCTAGTGCTGAATTACGTCCAAACTCTAGTAGTTTGAGCACATCATCTTGGTATTCTAGCTCCCCTGAGAGGGTTACGGCGGGCAGATAATCTTCTACACGCTCTGAGGCAAGGAAACTACCATTTTTGCGCATATCCCCTGCAAACATAGAGATTGGGGCATCACCTCCGCTACACACGGCAAGACTTTCTAAGAGTGCCATGGCTGTAAGTTTGGATTGGAGATACTCTCGAGCAATAGAGAGGTTTTTACCTGCTTTTTGCTTCATCTCTTCAAAAGCGCTGCTTTCAGGGGTATTTTGGTATTGTTGGAATACAATCTCAGGTTTGAGGAAGCTCAAAAAACCTTCCATTTTTTCTATGGCTTTGCGGTAGTTTGCTAGTGTAAAAGTATTTGCCTCGGTCAGGGTTTCATTGGTTTCAGGAATCAATCGCCAGGTATTATCCAAGAAAATAGCTACATCATCACTTGAAAAATTCTCAACATCATGGTTGGCCAATTCTACTGAAAGCTGCAAAAGTAAATCTATATGTTCTTCTTTGAACTTGAGGTCATATTTTTGATTGACATTCTTGAGCCTCACTTCCATTCGCTCGAAGCAATTTTTACCTTCTTCATCAAAACCCCTGAACGGAATAGTGCCTTCAATGGCTACCATGATGCCTAGTAGATTGCGCAGCCCCAGATAGGCTTTCAATTTCTCTATAGCTACTAGCGTACTCAAAAATTCGTTGTAACCTAGCATCTTTACTTCATCACCTGATTGATAATCAAACACTTCTAAGCAAAGTAGCAAAGGCATTTCTTCTTTGGGATAGTCTTCTCTTATGTAAGTTTTACCATTTTCATGCTTGATGAGTGGGTCTAAGATAGCTTGGGTCTGTACAGTAATGCCGTCATCTACTTGGTGATAGACTATGTCGTGGAAAATAGTCGCTAAAATTTGAAGAGGGTGTTCTAAGTTTTTACATACTTGTAAAATATGTTCAGGAGTATGAAAAGTACGACGCCCTCCAATCATTCCTTGGTAGATAAACAACGCAATACGCTCTATCTCGTTGATAGGAATGGTAATTTTGAGTTTCTGGAAAGCCTCTTCTATTCTCAGTATGAGTTGATTGACAATCGATTTTTGCATAAGCTCTATTATCCTAAATGTTACAAGTAATTCAATGAGTTATTTTTTGTATTAGCCAAATTATTGAAAATCAGCTTATTATAACAGAAAACGTGTTGCCGTAGCTTATTAACTGCATATTTTATCCTTGATTTGCTCACAAGATAATAAAATATTTTATATTTGTGAGTAGGCTACAAAAATAACTTAATTCTCGCATCAAACACAAAACTACAAAAATAAAATGTGAGGAATCTACTGTTTATTTAAAACTACATGCACTGTTCTCAAAAAAACAACCCTACCAACAGTAACAAAACACCGAGCAAACTTGATACCTCTTCGGGTTATTTAAAATCTACAAAAGCACTGCTTTTGATAAGTATTGACGTATTTCTTCCCAGCCTTTTTGGGTACATATTCCTCTCATATAAGGGTAAATCACATTGGCTGAGAGTTGCCTGCGGTTGGGCGTATAGTTTATAAAGGTGTGGTCATCAAGCATGGCTTTCACTAAAAGACTGAGGGTTTGTGCTACCGCTTCTTTGTCAAGTGTTTTATAAAAGTACCCTTGCTCAATACCTCGCTCAAGCAGTACCTTGATGTATGCGGTGCTGAGTGTAGCGATTTCTTCCCAAGCTTGGGGAAAATATTTTTGAACATCAAGAAAGTAATTGGCATTGACCCTTGAAATTCGGTTGACTAGTTCATTGTAAAATTCAATTAAAGACATCATCAGAATCTCATTGCTGAGTATTTTTTGATAAGTTTTTTCTACAATTGTCTTGTCTAGTTTCAGGCAAGCACTCACCAAGCCATTTTTATCACCAAATAATTTATAAATTGTCTTCGTAGAAATATTAAGTTTTTGGGCTATTTCACCAATGGTTACAGTTTTGATGCCGTGTTTGAGAAATTGTCTGAGGGCTTGTTCTGTGTAAAGTTGTGTTTTATCCATGCAAGTTTTTGGTAGGTATTTTTAGTTTTTGGTAGAAGATGTTGCTACCACTCTGCTAAACTAAATAGTTTTACTTAGATTTCATGCTTACGCACAAAAACATCACCCTTTTTTGTAGTAAGCTACTGAAAGAGTGATGTGATGAGTTGTTACTTTGAAAATTTAGTTATTCCCAAACAATAGCTTCAGGGCTTTCATACCACTTTTCAAGTTTATCTTCATAGACCTGCTCCAGTACATTACGTTTTACTTTAAGGGTAGGCGTCATAAGTGTATTTTCTACTGTCCAAGGTTCTTTTACTACCACAACACCTTTAATCTGCTCATGCTTGAGGGCTTTGCTATTGAGTTCTTCCATTGTCTTGAGTAGCCCTTCTTTGACGACTGCTTGGTCGGCTGCTTGCCCCATTTCAGAAAGCACTACCAATGCTATTGGCTGTGCCAAGCCACGCCCTAAGATACAGACCTGCTCTACGTGGCTATTGGGTGCAAAGGCATATTCTAGCGGTGCGGGCATCACAAACTCGCCTTTGGCAGTTTTAAAAGTATCTTTGACACGTCCTGTTATTTTGAGGAAGTTTTCTTCATTTAGTTCTCCCATATCGCCTGTATGAAGCCAGCCATCTTTGAGCGTGATGGCAGTTTGTTCAAGACTTTTGTAGTAACCATTCATGACCCAAGGTGCTTTCATAAGCACTTCGCCATTTTCGGGGTCTATTTTTACCGTAACCTGCTCGTAAGGTTGCCCTACTACTCCACTCTTGATATTATTTTTACGCATAAAAGTACAAGCCCCTACGTTTTCGGTCATTCCATAAACCTCTTGAATGGTAATACCCAAAGTAGCAAACCATTGTATCAAGGAAGAGGGCATAGGCGCGGCACCCGTCAAAATCACTTTGGCTTGTGCCAGCCCGAGTGAAGTTTGGATTTGTTTTTTGACTGCCTCAGCCATAGCTGGGTTAGCTAGTACTGCATCAAGCTGTGCTTGTGGCATTTTGCTCAGTACACCCAGTCTGAATTTTGTCCAGATGCGTGGCACTGCCAAAAAGTGAGTAGGCTGCGCCTCAGCTAAATTTTTTTGAAATGTCTCCAAAGATTCAGAAAAATAAATGCAAGACCCTCCATAAATGGAAGCACTTTCTACAATATTTCGCTCTGCTATATGGCAAAGTGGGAGGTAGGAGAAATGTCGGTTGTTGATGTCATTGAGCTCAAAAATATCACTTACCATGTTCATACCTGTTGCCAATCGCTCATAAGTAAACATTACTCCCTTTGGCGAACCCGTTGTGCCAGAGGTATAGATGATGGTCATCAGGTCGTCTGGGGCTGGCATATAATTTTCTTTGAGTGGTTGGTGCTGTACAAGCAAATCTTCCCAGCGCGTCATACCACTAATCTCGGCTTGGTTAGGATATTGCGGATAGCTGATAAGATGTACTCCTTCGGGCACGCCTTTGCTCATCTGAGTCCATTCATCAAGTTTACCTACAAAAAGCACTTTACACTCGCTGTGTGTCAGTACTTCATGGAGTTTTTCGGCAGTAAGTGTAGGATAAAACGGAACTGAAACATGCCCTGCCATCATGATGGCTATATCATTAATAATCCATTGAGGGCAATTTTTTGAAACAATACCAATATTGCTTTTCTCTGGTAAATTCATACTTTTGAGAGCAGTAGCTATGCGGCGAGCTTGGTTGCCCACCTCTCCCCAAGTATAATCTATCCATTGGTCTCCCTGGGGTTGTTTTAGATATACCTTGTCGGGTTGGGTAGCCTCCCAGTGGTAGAATTTATCGAGGTGTGTAGCTTGTTTTGTGTTGATGCTCATAGTTTGTTCATTCATAATTAATCTAAGTTTAAATAATACATTATTAAGGTAACCACAAAAAATTGAATTGGTTAAGGTTTGAATAGGATTTTTTTACTTCACAAAAATATTGATAGTTAAATTTTAATTGTACCTCGCTGTGTCAAGTCGTTTAAGAGATGATTT
Source organism: uncultured Cytophagaceae bacterium (assembly GCA_964480455.1). Taxonomy (GTDB): domain Bacteria; phylum Bacteroidota; class Bacteroidia; order Cytophagales; family Microscillaceae; genus JAABSX01. The sequence goes on along the minus strand of CAYZQI010000113.1, from coordinate 11,287 downwards.
GGTACTGAAAGTGGGGGCAGCTTATTCTTACCCACTGTTTTTTGTAGTTTGGGCCATTGATATTTCATAAAATTAAAACCACATAAAATCATAAAATACATAAAGAGGCTTTTTTGTGAAATTAAGTACAGACGGGTGCAAGTCAAATTGACTTCCCTCTACCTTCCTGTGGAGAAGGAAAGGATCATACCTGAGAAGATTTTGATTAAAATAATACATTTAATAGCCATTATCCTTTATTTTTTGGCTTATTTGCAGAAAAAAAGAAAATATGTATTTATCAGTATTAGATATTGCCGTATTAGGTGGCTTTTTGATATTGTTTTTGGGAGTAGGTTTGTATTTCACCAAGAGAGCAGGCAAAGATACTACACAGTTTTTTTTGGGAGGGCGCAACCTACCTTGGTGGGTAGCGGGTACTTCTATGGTAGCAACTACTTTTGCAGCCGATACACCCTTGTTGATTACCGAAATTGTGGCAAGTAGTGGTATAAGCGGCAATTGGATTTGGTGGAATGGCTTAATTGGAGGGATGGTAACTACCTTCTTCTTTGCACGCCTTTGGCGCAAGGCAAATATTCTGACAGATGTAGAACTTACTGAGCTACGTTACTCAGGCAAGGAAGCAAGATTTCTGAGAGGTTTTAAGGCAGTTTATTTGGGCGTATTGCTCAATTCAGTCATCATTGCCTGGGTAAACCTTGCTTTGGGGGCTTTACTGATGGTATTTTTTGATATTCCTAAGACCGACCTTTGGGTTTACTACTTGGCAGCAATGGGCTTGGTAGTACTTTACAGCAGTCTTTCGGGGCTGATGGGCGTAGCTGCAGCAGATGTAGTGCAATTTGCAGTGGCTATGCTAGGTACAGTTGTATTGGCTTTTTTGGTCATTAACTCTCCCGAGATTGGAGGTTTAGAAGGGCTAAAAGCAAAACTACCTAGTGAGCGTTTTCATTTTTTACCTCAATTTAATTTTTTTGAAACTTCTGTTGCACAAGCCTCAAGTGTATTTGTGATAAGCGGAGCTACTTTTCTTTCATATACTGGTTTTCAGTGGTGGGCAAGTTGGTATCCGGGGGCAGAGCCAGGCGGTGGAGGTTATGTTGCCCAGCGAATGATGAGTACCCCTGACGAGGCATCGGCATTCAAAGCCACACTGTGGTTTCAAATCATGCACTATGCTGTGCGTCCTTTGCCTTGGATATTGGTGGCTTTGGCAGCCTTGCATCTCTACCCTGATTTACCTGAGAGCAACAAAAAACTAGGTTATGTAATGGCAATGCGTGATTTTCTGCCTAGTGGCTTGCGGGGTTTGCTCTTGGCAGCCTTTTTAGCGGCTTATATGAGTACTATTTCTACACAGCTCAACTGGGGTAGCAGCTACCTTATCAATGATTTTTACCAACGATTTATCCAGCCGAAGGCAAGTCAAAAACAATTAGTGCAAGCCTCACGCTTGGCTACTTTACTGCTGATGTTGGTAGGTTTGTTGGTTACACTACAAATAGAAACCCTAGAAAGTGCCTTCAAATTTATGATTCAAGCAGGGGCAGGCCTAGGGGCAGTACTTATCCTGAGGTGGTACTGGTGGCGCATCAATGCTTGGAGCGAGATAGCTGCCACGGTTGCTCCTTTTGTAGCCTATACAGGCTTGATGATTTTGACAGATTGGGACGATACCACACGTTTCTTTTTTACAGTGGGCTTTACAACGGCAGTCTGGCTTACGGTTACTTTTCTGACCAAGCCTACGCACCTCCATCAACTTAAAATATTTTATCTACAAGTAGAGCCGCAGGGTGCTTGGAAGCCAGTAAGAGATACCCTAGGGATTAGCAAGCCTTCCTCTACCTTGGCTTATCTCCTTGGCGCTTGTATCTGTGCGATGGTTTTGGCGTTTTCTGTTTTGTTTTTTGTGGGTCTTTTGCTTTTTGGAAAGATTTTTTGGGTCATAGTCTGTGCAGTAAATTTTGTACTCAGTCTTTTAGGTTTGCGTTTTTTTGCTCAAAAGGCATCATTGTTTTAACAAACCACAGCTATCGGTGGTTTGATAACAAAACCTACCTAAGCCTCGAGTAATTTTTATGAAAATATTAGATTGGTATATTTTAAAACGATTTATAAGCACTTATCTTTTTACTACGGCTATGCTTATTGCTGTACTGATAGTGATAGATGTAACTGAAAAAATAGATGATTTTAACCACCCTGACCTGACGGCTTGGCGCATTGTCAGTGAGTATTATATCAATTTTATTCCTTACTATGCCAATATACTTAGCCCTTTAATTGTGTTTATTGCAGCCGTATTTGTAACCTCTAAAATGGCCACCCATACCGAAATAATAGCTATGCTGAGTGCAGGCATTAGCCTTAGACGTATTCTAGTACCTTATTTCATCGGTGCTGTGATGATTGCCGTCTTGGTATATTATCTTATCAATTATGTTATTCCTGTTGCCAACAAAGGGCGAAATGATTTTGAAGATGCCTATGTACGCGATAAATTTTATTTTACTGAACGAAATGTGCACCTGAAAGTAGCTCCAGAAACTTACGTCTATTTAGAAAGCTATGACAACTTCTCAAAAGTAGGCTACAAATTCACTATGGAAACGGTCAAAAATAGAGAGTTAATCGCTAAATTAGACGCCCCCCGTATCAAATGGAACGAAGAAAAAGAAAAATGGCGCATTGAAAACTATAAACTTCGAACATTTAAAGAAAAAGGTGAACAAATTACCAATGGAACAGCCATAGATACAGTGATAAAAATGAGCCCCAAAGATTTTGAAAGCCAGCATAGATTACAAGAAAAACTCACCTCACCTGAGTTAGAAGCCCATATTGATTTGCTCAATTTGCGTGGAGCAGATGATGTAGAAATATTTTTGGTAGAAAAATATGAGCGAACCACCTATCCTTTTGCTATTCTGATACTCTCGGTGATTGGCTTGATAGTTTCGGCACGCAAAACCCGCGAAGGCCAAGGCTTTCAGATAGCATTTGGATTTATTTTGGCATTTGTGTATATCATTTTGATAGTCATTAGCCGAAGTTTTGCTCAGCAAGGCGGCATTCCTCCACAGCTTTCTGCCTGGATTCCTAATCTCATTTTCTTGACCATTGGGCTAGTGATGTTTAGGCGTGTCCCCAAATAGCCACCAAACATAGGTTGTGCTTCTCAAATGCTTTAAAAGTAAAACAAAGCATCTTTCAGCACAAAATAATGATTACCAAGTAGCTATCAACTCATGTTCTCATAACTTAAAGGCTACACTCTACTGGATTTAAGATGAGGGCTCATCAAAAGTTTGAACTCAGCACACTATCATCAGGCTGTACCTCAAACGCATCATTTCAAATAAATATACTGCTGATTCCCAACAACAGCAAAACTCCAATGATGATGAGTGAGGCTAAAAGTGGCAAGGTGAGCAACAACCCTACAAAACAAGCTAAAAAGAAACCAGCAAATAGCAAGGAGAGTATGAGCCAAAACATCTTATAACTGCCAAATACCAATACAAAAGAGAAAAATGATAGTAGTGCTGCACTAACCATACCAGTGAGAAAAAATGCCCAAGTAGCAATATGAGGAAAGAAAATATAAAGTAATAAAGGACTTAACAATGCAGCAACCAATCCTACTATGCCCAAGAATGTACCCAATGCCCTAAAAATATTGCCAAAGCGAAATTTTCTCTTTTTCTTCGCTAACTTCTTTTTATGAACCTTTTGTTTCCATTCTTTCTTAGCAGATGGCTTCGATAGGGCTGACACATGCGGCAGTGCAGCAGAAGAAGGTGCAGGAATGTAGGGTGTGCTTGAAGAAAATGACATCCAAATTACCAGCAACAAATAAAGACTTATACAACCCAAAACAATATAAAAATTTTTTTATCTTTCACAAAGCCACTGTTTAAATTTTTCGTGCGCAATTGAAAGATATTCTCTTGATAATTTTTTCTACTAATCAGTTAATAAAGAGCAGTTTAGCCCAAAAAAGCAATACCCCAAGTGTTTGACAGCCAGTTACTAACAGTACTTCAATAAAAACTCATGTGCCTCTTTAAAACCCAAACCACTTGCCTTCTGCCAATCTTTTTCGGCTTTTGATAGAAGCCCGAGCTCGCGATAGACAGTACCTCTATTGCTCAAAGCAAGGGCGTTGTTGGGGTCTAGGTCTATGGCACGATTAAAGTCTTTGAGAGCAAGGTCAAGTCTTTGAGTTTGAAGATAAATAAAGCCTCTATTGGTCAGTGCAGGAGAATGATAAGGGTTGAAAATAATCACTTGGTTGTAGGTTTTGACAGCTTCTTGATAATGTTTTGTTTTTGTTTGCACAATACCCAGCCCTAGGTATGCCTCGAGAGTGGTAGGTTCTAGCTGAATGGCCGTTCGATAATCTTTGATAGCGGCTTGGTGGTTATTGAGGTAAAAAAGAGCGGCTGCCCGATTGATGTATGCTTCATAAATAGGCTCAATAGCAAGCGATTTATCAAAAGCATCAACCGCAGATTTATACTCTCCATTCATCATTTTCTGGTAGCCTTCTTTAAACCATTTTATGTGCGAAGGGATTTTGAAGATGTTTGTAATTTTTTTTAGCATAGCAATTATACGATACATTTTTTATCAACTCAATTTTAGATAGTATAGCACAACATAAGATTCAGTAAATTTGGTGATTGTATTTTTGGCAAAAGTTGGAAGCATTCATTTGGGATATTGCTACTTATACCAAAATTAGCGTTAAAAGGTTTACACAAAAGCCCTATCAGCAGTACAAGTTTCCAAAAAAAGTAAAATAAAATTAAAAATTCAATGTATTTACAAGAAAAATTACGTCGGCAATCTGTTAAAATGAAAGAAATACCTTTGAAAGCACCAAGATACCTTAGGTGTATTTACTTTTTATTTGTTACGGTAGCCCTCTTCAATCTACAGCAATCAAACGCTCAAGAGCTAATTCCTTATCGTAAGGGTGCTTCTTGGGGATTTGCTGATGCCAAGCAACGCATAGTAATCGCCTGTGTATATGAAGAGGTCAAACCCTTTCTGGAAGATTTGGCAAAGGTTAAAAAAAATGGCAAATGGGGCTTGATTGACTTAGATGGAAAACTTTTTTTGCCTTGTGCCTACGACATCATCTATGCTGCCTCCAAAGCAGGGCGAGTGGTAGTGGCAGTTGGAGGCGATAAAAGCGGGCATGGTGGCAAATGGGGCTTCTCACCGCAATACAAAGGGGAGGAAATTAATTTAGAATATGACTTAATACGTGAATCGGGTATTGAAAATCTGCTCACTGTTCAAAAAGGAAAATACTGGGGGGCCATCAGCAACTTAGGCAATATTGTCATTCCAATAGAGTATGAAATAGAACGCTTAGAAGACCACCAATTTCAAGATGCTGCACTCAACCCCTTACAGCAAAGCTCACTTTTGGGAGAAAGCCCAACTAGCTATCTCAAATTATCTTTTCAAGAAGGCTATGCACGAGTGCGTAAAAATGGCAAATGGGGCTACATCAATCAATTTGGTAATCCTGCCATTCCTTGTGGGCATGATTTCTTAGGAGAATTGAAAGAAGGCTTGATTTGTGCCATCAAGCGCGATAGTGTAGGGTATAAGCTGGGCTTTATCAATCTACAAAATGAGTGGGTAATACCCCCTTCCTACCAAGTTTTGGGAGAGGCTTACAAGTTTCAGTATTTTCAGAATGGTGTCGCACCCGTAGCCCAAAATGGTAAGTGGGGCTTCATCAATGCACAAAACCAACTGGTAGTGTCTTGCCAATACGGACAAGTGAAGCCCTTTGCCGAAGGGCGCGCTTTGGTAAGTCTGAGCAGCAGCACGCTACAAACGCCTTGGCAAGTGATAAACCTCCAAGGAAAAGTAATTTTTGAACTCCCTAAAGATGCAACACCTATCGACAGCCGCTTCTGGGAAGGTGCATTGCGCATAAGGCAGCCTCAAGGTATAAGCTATCTCAATGTACTGGGCATGCCCATTGGAAAAGAGTACTTTGCCGAAGCACAAAACTTTCAAGGTGGACTAGCGCAAGTAGCTCTCCAAGAAGATGACAACTTAAAATGGGGTGTATTGCGTAAAAACGGAACTTGGACCGTTCCACCTCAGTATGAATTTGTAGGAAAGTTTTTTGAGCGGTTTCTGAAAGATGCTTTTATTGCAACCCTAAACGGCAAAACAGGCTTAGTCAATGCTAAAAATCAGATTTTAATACCCTTTGAGTACGAAGATATACACCTCCCTTTATATGAGCGACCCGAGATTTTCTTTAGGTATGGATTGGTAGCCGTCAAAAAAAATAACCTATGGGGCTACATTGATTTTAAAAATAAAACCGCTATTCCTTTCCAGTTTGAAGATGCACAAGCTTTCGAGGGAGGGTTTGCCAAAGTAATGTTTGAAGGACAGGGCGCATACCTCAACCGCAGGGGAAAATTATTTGTAGAAAAATAAAAGTACAAAAAAAAGAACGAATCTAATAATTAGAAAAAAATCCATAAAATGGAAATAAAATTGCAAATAGAATTTATAAAAAACTGACTATCAAACACTTAATCTTATGGCATTGATTTAGACTTAGCAGAGGTATTGAGTTGAACACTCGATGCATAGCTGGTTGAAGAATGATTGAAAAAAGCTTTTCTTTTTAAGGAAAGCTTTTTTTGTATTTCAAGAGATGACATTCATAAATCGCTTACAGCGGCGGCGGTAAGTTCTTTACGCATTTTCTTGACCATAGCAAAGTTTCTAAACCCAATTACTACTTTTTGTTTTTCGGGTACATCAATGGCACTACACCAAAGGTCTATCACTGCACCACGCCATTTGCAGTCGCTTCTTGTGCCTACTTCGCTTTCAGAAATCTCGCATGGCGTTTCGTTGGGTTCGCCATAGGCCTTCATTAAGATAGTTTTTAAATCCTCAAAAGCCTCTATGGCAAAGAAGATACGGATTTCGTGAATGAAATCTTTATAGACCAATAGGTTGAGCTGCTGAATGGGTAAGTAGCCCAATTGTGCATATTTTCTGACGGCAGCAGGATTTTCTTCTCTGATGCCATATACCTTATAGCCATCAGGTGCTTTTTCAATAAATTTGAAAAAAGCACGATAGTGCTGAATACTATCCCCAATGATGATTTCTTTAAACCCTTTTTTCTTATCAAGTGCCTGTGTATCTTGTGCAGAGAGTGTCATAGACAGACAAATCAATGCAGCAACGAAGCAAGGAAATAGTAATCTGAGCATAATTTTAGAATTTATATGTTTTACACCAAGCACAAAAAATAGAATTCAAGAAAAGCACTTGCTTGCAGGCTATACAGAAGTACTTTCTTTTACTAAATTTATGAAATTTATATCAATATCAAAACAATACCACAGCAAATCAAGGCGCAAAATAATGAATACTAACAGAAATTACCTTAGCATCGGCAGGGGCTTGATACATTATTTCAGTATTGTTGGTTTGCAAACCCTGAAAACCAAGATTATTTCCATTATTTTGTTTGAATACCGTGAAACTCTCCTTTTGTAAGCTTTGCCAAGCATCAGAGGAAAGTTGCATATCTTCTTTAGCACTTGCGCTTAGTGTTCCTACTACTTTGACCAAATGCCTTGATTTCACAATGCGGTTTTCATCTTGATAAAATGTTCTTTCTACACATACTGTAGTGCCTACGGGAATTGTTTTATGCCATACGGCCATTTTTTCAGTGCTTTTTTGTTCATACATACTGGCTGTTGCTTCTTCAATAATGTTAGTATTACTTGTGAAGTTTATGAGAAGCGTATCATCTGATGCCTCTCCAAAATGAATAAACTGCTCCCCTTTCATGGGAGATTTCTCATAAATATTTATGGGTATTTGCAACACATTTGCTTGTTTGCTTTTGCCCATTATTGTAAAACTACCCATTTTTCCGAGGCGTATCACTGTGCCTGCGGGCAAGCTTGGGTGCAAGGCAACCCTTTCGGTGCTGAGGTACTTACTCTCAAAAGAGGCAACCTGTATTCTTTCAGAATTCGTTTTAGATTTTGTAGAAGGTGAGAAGTATTTAAGTTCTACTTCTAGCAATTCACCTGGGGCTGCACCAAGACGTGTAAATACCGCTTGGCTCACTCCTATCACTGCGCCAGCTTGGGTGGGTGCTACATTGGTTACCACCTCAACCGCACAAACATTTCCATTGGTAACATTTCTGATATTAAGAAGTGTGCCAATGGGTACTGTACGGTGAGATGCCACAAAAGGCTTATTACTCAGAATGGAGATTATGTCTGCCAAGCCTCTCTCGGTGAAGGGTACAGCGATGGTATTAATTGTGTAATTGGTTACTGGCAAGGGATTGGTGTAGTTTACATTGCCATCTAAGTTGTTATTTTCTACTTGTAGCCCTTGTTGTACTTGTAGCCCTTGAAAGCCGAGGTTGGTATTTCCTCCACTTTGTAGCCCTTGAAAGCCAAGATTATCATTGCTAGATTGGCTGACAATCGGGGCATTGAGGGCGGGATTTACTACTAGGATTCCCTGCTGAGGTTGGTCTTGTATTTTGATATTGACTTTTAAGCTCAAAAGCGCAAGATTATCTACATTTTGTGTAAATCTGCTCAAAATACAAGGGCTGAGGTAGAGGATACTATCTTTAGGATTGCTACATTGCTGAGTTACTTCTGCAAATACAATCATTTCATAGCGTTTTATTTCAATGATTGACCCTAAGGGAGCATTGTATTGAGCCACAAAGCAATTTTGTTGAGGTGCATTTTTCCATTCTTTTACAATGGCTTCTTTTGTTTGTGCTTTTACAAGAGGGTAATGGCAAGTAGCCAAAAGCATTACCAATAAGATGTATTTTTTCATTTTTTGTGGTGTTGGGTGTTTTTCAAATAAACAAGCTACATGAGACTACCTCACTATCAGGTGATAGTTTGTAAATTTATGTACAGTTTAATGCTCAAATGTACTCATTTTTATTTAATTACCCTCTACCAATATCAGAAAACTAGTTTCTCTTGTTTAGCTCATCACGGATACGAGCCGCAAGTTCATAATCTTCTTTATCGAGTGCTTCTTGCAGCATTTCTTGCAATTTATCAAAAGAAAAATCTTTCAAACGTCCTTGCCCACTTTTACTACTACGCTCCACTTCTTCTGATACTAGGCCTTCATCATCAGTATCTTCTTCGGTGAGAATGATACCTGCTTCCGACATGATGGCTTCATTAGTGAAGATAGGCACACCAAAGCGCAGCCCAATGGCAATGGCATCTGAGGGGCGTGAGTCTATCTCGATGGTATCTGTACCATCTGTGCAGACAATTTTTGCATAGAAAACCCCCTCTTTCAAATCAGAAATGATGATTTCGCTCACAGAAAATCGGAAAGATTTTGCAAAAGACTTGAACAAGTCATGCGTCATGGGGCGATTAGGAACTATTTTTTCTATCTCTATGGCAATGGCTTGCGCCTCAAACATTCCGATAATGATAGGCAGACGGCGGTTTCCCCCCTGTTCGCCAAGTACCAAAGCAAAAGAACCTGATTGAGATTGGCTAGAAGAAAGACCCAGTATTTTTAGTTTTATTCTGTTCACGGTAAATTATGCGCTTTAATGGATGCAAAAAAAGTTTGAGTTAATTGAAAAATTTAATTTAAAAAATAAAATGCTTCTTCTTTAACTTATAAATGTATGAATTGTTAATGATTCACTATATCATGATAGTTAGCAAATAGCTATTCACTCTATAGCTTTACGAAATTAATTGCAAAAATAATAAACTATTTCTGAATCTAAGGTGCGTTTGAACTAGGATTGTCTAAAATTCTAACTTTGTTCATAGGTTGCTTGTAAGCATTAGCAAACTATATGATGCTAATGCTCAGTAAGAGATGGGTAATGAATTATTAGGTTACTATTTGTAATGCATTAGCAATGAGTAGCTTACAAAAAGTGGTTGTCTGACAATTTTTGTGGAAATCTGTTGCAGCGGACTTACAGTCCGCTGGCATTTATGTTCTAAACAGTATTTAGCTCATCTTATCGCACACCATCACAAAAATTGTCAAAGAATCCAAAAAGTAATTGCCCACTTTGTTTAGCCTTCTTCATTGGCACAAGGCTGCGGCACAAACCAACAAAAAAAGCATACTTGCTGCCTGCAAACACGCCTTTTTTCAAGTGATTTTACAGAAACTATTAGAAACTGAACGTGATGCCCAATGTGCCAATAAACATATCTGTTTTAGATTGCTTAGGTTGTGAGTCTGGGGTTATGAGGTCTAGCTCGTCGGGGTTAGGATTGGTAGGGTTGAAGGTAGAACCTGAAAAGCTGACAGACCACTGTTCTGTTTGCGATCTGTCAAAATAATCTGCTTCTCCACCAATTAGGTAAATCCCTCTTGCATCAAGGCGTACGTTCTCACTCAGCTTGATTTGCATACCAAAAGCACCTCCATAGCTCAACACAAAAGAAGATTCTTGTGTAGTAGCATTGATTTGATTGCTAGTAACCTGCCCTGTATTGGGGTCGCGGCGGCTAAAAAGTCCCTGCTGGGTTTCATCTGTTACCACAGTGCGTGTGTAAAGGTAATTAAAACCTACTAACCCATCTACGTAGGGTTGTACAGTTGCCAAAGGAGCTTTGAGGCGAATTCCCGTAAAACCATTCATGAGGTTGTTATTGGTTCTGACTCTTAAGTTTACTGGAATATTACTCAGCAATGCGCCATTAGAGGCGCGTACCTCTAGGTTTTCATTGATGAGTTGAGTATTTGAACCATAAAGCATGTAGCCAAAATCTAGCACAAAAAATACAGGAACATTGGGGGCAAAAGGAACATACAAACCCGCCTTAAAACCTCCGCCTATGGCATCAGTATTTTCGCGAAACTCCCCGATAGGCACACCTATCTGGCCAGCTAAATTGAGATGGGTTTGCGCAAAAGAGATGTGAACAAGCAAAAGTGCAAATGTGAGTAGATATAGTCTTTTTTTCATTGTGTAGAACTTAAATTTTATGATATTTAATATTTTAGTTTTTATACGAATTATCATATTTGCAAGTTCATACTAAAAAGAAGTATTGCTACTAACTTATCAAGTGTTGATGCTTAGATCTCACCAATAGCCTATTTTTATTGATGAATGGTGGGGTTAGATTGACAAGATATTAACAAAAAATACTCAACTTGAATAAACTAAGGAATGAATAATAAATAATTTGTACAATTAGGGCAAAATAGTATAGTTCAA
>CAYZQI010000112.1:0-15700 GCA_964480455.1 uncultured Cytophagaceae bacterium | reverse complement strand
TGGGGGATTATTTGAAGTATTTTTTTTCAAAAAAATTATAGTCAAGTGTTTACTTTCCAAAGTGAAGGCTACTAAGCTACATAAGTTCAGATTTTTTACTTTAAAATTTTTATACATAATGAAAAAATTAGTTATTATTACCTTTCTACTCCTCTTACTCCATGGGCAAAACAGCTTTGCCCAGCATGTAAGAGAAGTTATCCGCCTCGACGGGGGGCAGTGGTTCCGTGTTTTAGCCACCGATGAAGTACAAAGATCGAGTAATGGCATTACCTTCCAGACAGTAGGCAACCTACAAAATATTTTGCCAGCAAATCGCGGAACAGTTAGCACCTCTTTGTGGGGCTCAAAATATCTGGGGGCTACTATCTATTACCGAGAAACATACCAACATAACGGGCAAGAGATTACTAAATACTTAGGTGCTGTGCAAGGTAAGAACTGGAAAGAAGTTCCTGAAAACACCAAATACGGTGTTGCCTATGGACAAGCCAGTGCAGGTAATAAAAATAATGCCTTTGGTCACTGGATGATTCGCCGTGAAGATGGCATGGTGATGTATTCAGTAACTGGAGTAAGCTTTCAGGAAACGGGAGCTAAAGCCCTTATTCACGAGCATAAGCGCGACTTACCTTTATCTCCTAATAATCTTTTTGTTCACGATGGGCATTTAATTGTACATCATAGTAGCGAGAAAAGAGGCTTCTTTCGTATCCCCAAGGAAGGTGGTTTTGGCATCTTGCTTTCAAACACCGATCAATTATTCAGTGCTAGCGAGCTAATACAGCACCCCGATAACTCTGCTAAGCTTTACTCTCACGTGGCTGCTGTAAGCCTTGGCGATCCGACAAATACCAATGACCCTTCGCGCCGTTGTTTCAAGCAAAATTTACAACCCGCTATTTTCCGTTGGGCAAAGGACAAGAATATCAATTATTCACCTGTTTCAAACGGACCTGCCTACGAGCTAGTGCAGCAATGGATCAGAGATAATCATTTCTACGTAAGAGCAAAAATACGTGTAAGTCATGGCTCTACTGCTAGTAATCGTGAGCAGACTTTTAGAATTCATCTGGGGGATATAAAAAATATGAATCGTTTATTTCAATTTGATGCAACTTTTGAACCCACAGATGAAAGGTTTATTCCCGAAGCAAATCCTGATACCAAAGCCAATACACCAAAGATTAGAAAGGTTAATCCGACTTTGAAACCAATCAAACCCAAAACTGGGAATTAAGAAAATGATTAGCAGGAAATCTATATCTCAATTTTAAATTTACCTCAAATATTTATGAAACAGATTAATTATTATTTATGTTTTGTAGGGTTTTTTAGCCTTGTGGCTTGCAGTAGTGGTAGAGATGAAAGCAATACCACAAATATCCAAGACAGCACACTAGAAGAAGCAGCCAAACAAGAGCAAACCCCCTCACTCAAAATAGAAGAAGCCTTCAATAGCAAGGCGACTATGGAAGAGCTTTTTAAGCAGGATATCGCAGAGGGCTACACTTTTCGCTACAAACAAATTGGTGAGCAATATGCCCTTGGAGGTTATACACACCAAGATACTACTAATTTTGGCGCAAAACTTTTCGTAAACATAAACCTACACAGTTGCCAAAAAACACCTTGCCATAGTGTAGATGAAGAAGGGCGGAACAAGCAGCTTGAGTTAGACACTTACTATTTCAAAGATGAGCAAAAAAAATCTGAACACTTTGAATATACCGCCGAAGAAATGCTGATTGGGGGTAAAAAACTCAACCTTTACTATCGATACAGATGGTTTCCGCCCAAAGAGCCAAAGGATACTATCAATAATAAAAAACTCGAGCTGGTGTTGTGTTATAATAATGGCACAAATGGCATCAAAGTAACGGCTTTTCCTAATCTCAAACGTAACCTAAGTGCCGAGCAGTGGAAAACTGTCATAAATAAAGAAGGGCTTAAAAGCCACGCAAAAGCTGTAATTGCACCTTATTTACCCTACTATTAACAAAATATAGCGTAGAGTTGAGTAAGTAACAAAAGATTACCTTTATTGAGAACTACCCACTCTACGCTTGAAAAAATAATATGCTAATCCTAGCAAACTCAGCAGCCCAATAGTGCCAAAAAACCAGTAGCTGTACGAAAGGCGGTATGAGTGTGAGGAATTTCCTTCTCCTATCAGCACAAAACCCGCCCAATAATAAGGGTTTGCTCCATTTTCGTCGCTATCTTTCAAGTATTTTAGCTTGGCAAGTTGTAGCGATTCTTTTTTAGAGTAACCCTCGGCTAGAAAAGCATAAAAATGACTCATTAGGCTAGAAGTGCTTTCATCAGAAACAGCCCAAAGGCTCATCAAAATATTTTTGCAGCCAGCCAAAGCAAAAGCTCTGGCTAAGCTCATTACACCTTCGCCTTTTTGGATTCTGCCCAGCCCTGTATTGCACGCACTCAGTGTAACCAAATCTACACCAAGCTGCATGTTTTGTAACTCAAAGGCATAAAGTTTTGCTTCTTCATCATCTGTGTAATTTTCACTCAACAAAAGCCTTGAGAGCGCAGGGTTTTTATCATCTACGATAGCGTGCGTAGCGAGGTGCAGTATATTTCCTTTGGCAGCATATTGCTCAAAATTAGCTCTGTTGGCGGCTTTTTGGGTGAAAACTTTTCCATCAAATTGTTTAGCAATTGTTTTGACTTCTTTCTGCGCTCCTGGCAGGTTATCCAAATCTTTTCTTGTGATTTCTTCTTGAGAGTTGATGTTTTTTATTGAGTTTTGAGTTAAGAAATCAGGTGCAAACGCAATCAGTTTATTTTGTTTTGGGTTAGGTTGCTCAAATTTTGAAAAGGCTTGTGTAGCTGAAAAATGATAAGTCAATACATAATTTTTTAGCAGGTAGTCAAAGTTTTTGTAGCCTTCTCCTGGTTTGGCTTTTTGCTGAATCAATGCTGAAAAAGGTAAATAAGTCAATGAGCCATCAGTAATGAGATGTACTTTGTTAATGTGAGGAGCTAGTGCCAGATTTGCCCAAAGTTTCTGATAAATTTTAAAGGCTTTTTGAGTGTAAGCCGATTTATCCTTATTTAGAATAGCTTTTCGGAAGTCAATAATTTCAGTGGAAGACATGTTTATGCTGTGTAGGCTTATCTTTTCTTTGCTAATAAGCATTGAAAACATCTTACCTTCTTCACCTTCTAAAAAAGTAACAAGGGCTGCCTGAGGTGCTAAGTTTTTTTGTACCTCGCTGAGAGTGATAGTTTTCCATTGATGTTTTGCTTGATAATACTCGGGGAGTTTTTTTTGAATATCTTTTAGCAAAGTTGTTTTAGCTTGTGTTTGTTCAAATATTTTTTTTTGGAGAGCTACTCTCTCCGTTTCGGAGCTTAGTGAGTCATTATCTAGTTTTTCTAGTTCTTTTTTTAAGAGATTGATGCTTCTCGATAGGCTATCTTCTTTATTTACTAGAGGGTTTTGGGTAAACTCTTGCCTAATTTCTTGTTCATTCAGTGAGCGCATTAGTTGGTAAGCACGACTTTTCTCCATGACTTCTAGGCCAAGTGCAAGGTATTCGGTTTTGGGGTCAATTTGATGCAATTCAAAGAGTATTGCCATGCCTATCTGATATATTTTAAGTGCCTGTTCACCAAAAAAATTAAGTGTAACCTTGCTGTCATATGCTTGTCGAGTGGTGTCTATGAGTTTGAGAGCTACCTTCACTGCTTGTAGTCCTATCTCAAGATATTTTTTGTCTTTGCTTTTTAGGTATTTTTGTTGAGCAAATCTAACTTTATTGATCATGTCGCTTACAAAATAATTGTTAGAAAAAATCCCTTCAAAGTTAGGGTTTTTATTGAGCGAAGTATTTTCAAAAGTTTGATGATTGGCTATGAGGGCTTTTTGGGTAAAACTGAGGGCACTGTCCCAGTCTTGTTGGGCTTCGTAGGTGTGAGCAATATCATTGAGCACCCCCGCTGTCATCTGGTGTCTTTTACCATAAACTTCTAAGCAAAGTGCTTTGGCTTTTTGTAAATGCTCAAGAGATTTTTGATATTCTTTTTTTTTCATATCTAAAATCCCTTGATAGTGGTAATTGGTTATGAGGGCAGATTTGGGAGTACCACCAAAGACCTCGTGAAATTTATCAAGATAATATTGTGCACTATCTAGGTTATTTTTGTCAGCATGGATATGTCCTAGCAGATTGTAGTAACTCAAGAAACTAGGGTGTGTGGCAGGCTTTACCTTTTTCAGGGCAGCAAGAGCCAATGTTTCATACTCAATAGCTTGTGCTAATTCTTGCATTATATTGTAGCAGATGGCTATATTATGATGAAAGCCTGGTAAAAAAACGTCAAACTTCTTTTCATCTTGCTTACAGAGTGCTATGGCGGCCAAGTATTGTTGAATGGCTTTTTGATAATCTCCTCTGAGCAGAAATACATTACCTAAATCTCCGGTAGCAATTACAATGCCTTGCTTGTTATTTATTTTTTTGTGAATAGCGAGGCTTTTTTCGTAGTATTGTTGTGTACGTCTGTCATTGTCTTGGTTTTGATAGTAAGTGCCTATGCCAAAATAAATGTAAGCCTCTAATCCTTGGTCTTTCGCTTGATTGGCATTTTTGAGTGCTTTCTCGAAGTAAACAAACGCTTTCTCAGGCTCATCAAAGGCATAATTGTTATACAATCTACCAAGTTCATAATATATTTTTGCATATATTTCGGGCGCATTAGGTAGTTCTTTTTGTTTTGCTAGTGCTTCTTGAAATAAAATGAGGCAGTCTTCAAACTTTGCTTCTTTTCTTTTTTGCATTGCCCTATCTATGAGTTGCTGTACCTCATCAGTTTGAGCATAATTATAAGTTTCGGAAGTGGGTGAAATAAGTAAAATCAAAAGAACAAATATTTTTTTCATAGTAAAGCTGTTTACTATAAGTTTTCAAATTGGCTTGAAGTATTTTAGAAATATCCACAAACACTCAAGCCAAGATACAATAAAGTTTTGTAAATAGGTGAAATAATATCAATAAAATTTTTAGATTATGTTCAGCATAACTTTTTGGTTGTCTGACAATTTTTGTGAAAATCTGTAGCAGCGGACTTTCAGTCCGCTGGTATTTATGTCCTAAACAGTATTTAGCTCATCTTACCGCACAAAATCACAGAAATTGTCAAAGCATCAATTTTTTTAAGAGATGAACTGAATAAAAAAAACGAGGAGGTGTGAACGGGGATGAACACTTAACCTCCTCTATCCTTCAACCAGCTATGAATAGCAAATGTAAGATGATTTTTTGATATATCCAAATTTTTTTGTCTTTTTTTGAAAAATAATCAGCAACACGGTGTAAAATATCTATTGAAGGTAAGAATATTTGCGGCAATGTACATACAAAGCACTGTTAGTCAGTCATCTAAAAAATATTTTGGTAGAAAATGTTCATTTGGCACTTGTCTGTGACTTTTATCATTTATATTGAATAAAAAAACACCTAATTTTAGTATCTAATATTAAAAACACTAATTGGTATTTATTATGAAAACAACAGACAAAAAAACAGATGCAATTGTTGGCGTGTATAACACCCACCATGATTTAGTAGAGGCACTCAAAATACTCCGAAATGAGCATTTTCCCATGGGGCATGTAGGTGTAGTAGGCAAAGGCGAAGCCCTCGAGGACATCGACAATGCGCACACCTGGGAGGAAACCGTAGAAAAAGGAGCCTTTATTGGCAGTACTATTGGATTACTCACAGGACTTACTATGGTGCTAGTACCTGAGATAGGGTTGATTTATTTGGGAGGTACTTTCCTCGGCCCGCTCATCGGAGGAATTTCTGGTGCTAATCTGGGTGCATTGGGCGGAACGCTTCTTGGTACGCTTATAGGCGCAAGGCACGGGTTAGAGGGTTCAATTGAGGGGCACAAAGACCATTACGGTGATGCAGCTACCTACAAAGAATATGTAGAAAAAGGTAAATTTCTACTTCTCGTACACGGCCCTAAAGATGAAGTAACACTTGCGCACAAGATTCTTTCTGAACATTCTGAAGTAGTGCTACACAACCATATTGCGATTAGCTAAGAAAGCGCAAAAAATGCCATTATTCATTATTTGAATAATGGCATTTTTAGTCTTTTATGGAGACAGGAAAACTAACTTAGCTTAAACTGGATCGGTACAGTCATTTTTTGTTTTACTGCACGCCCACGTTGCTTACCTGGAGTCCATTTAGGAGCCATTTTTAGTACGCGAATTGCCTCTTCATCACAGCCCGAGCCAATGCCTTTGAGTACCTTTATGTCGGTCAAAGAACCATCTTTATCTATTACTACTTGAATGATTACTTTTCCTTCTACACCCATACGGCGTGCTTGCTTAGGATACTTAATGTTTTTAGCTACAAACTCATAAAATTTAGGGAATCCGCCTATGGGTTGGGCTGACTCTTCTACCACCAAGAAAATTTCATCTTCTTTTTCTTCTACTTGTGGTGGGGGCGGAGGGGCATCTATTTTGATGGGCTTCACCACGGGCTTCTCTTCTTTGATTTCCACATCTAAGTCCATCTCTACTTCTTGCTCTATTTCTTCTTCATCGGGTACTTCTATGATTTCAGGTTGCTGAAGCACGGGTGGAGGAGGGGGGGGCATTTCTGTAATCGGAATGTCTAAAATTTCAGTTTCTTCGGCTTCCAGTTGCCCAAGGCTGACCACTTGTAGGTCGTCATAAAATTTCCACTCAAAAGCAGTGATGATTAAGCTCAGGCTAATCACAAGCCCAGTGAAAAAAAATGTCCACGTTTTGCGATAGACATCTGCGCTAGGTTTTTTCTTTTGTTCCATTTGTTTTTGGTTTGGAGTTAGAGTTTTTTGACTACTTGATTTTGTCTTATTTCGTATTAAGAAAGTGTAAGAGCTATATCAGTAACAGTACGCAGTAAGATTGTTTTGGTTACAATAAAAACTAAAAAAATAGTTGTAAATAATATTTTATTAACAATTTATATTTTTTAGCCACAATTTATAATAAATCATATTGCAAAATTAGCCTAAATACTTTGCTTAGTAGCTTGTTTAAGGTTATCAAATGGTTAAGTTTTGAAGTGCTGTGAGATAGATTGTACCAGTAAGGTTATCTCCTTGCTATGACGCACCATTTAATTTTTGTTTTTTTCGTAAACTTATCGTATGTTTGACTAGAATTTAAAGCATAAGTATAAAAAATACCTCAACTCATTACATTTTCAGATGAAATCATTGAAATTACTTGCCGTTACTTTCATATCTTTCGCCTTCATTATCCAGCCACAAAACATAGCTCGGAGTACTTGTGCAGGAGGACCTACGGAAGATATAGGCTATCAGTTTTTTGCTCCCATCACTTTTGATAGATTTTTTGAAAGATATGATGCTGCTGACAACACTCAAGATGCAAATATAAAAGAATGGCAGGATTACCTTAGTACTGTTGCAAGCAAGGAAGATATTGCCCACATCATCTATGCAGTTACCGCTGAAGACATGCAAAATATCAGAGCCTACATTGAAGGTAAACGCGACCTTTATCCCACCGAACTAAAACAAAATCAGTTGGTAAAGCATTGGAAAAATAATCCTGATATTGCAACCATTGATTACCTTTATTATGCAAAAGTTTGCGAGCCACACGCCTGGACACAAGACAACTGGAATACCAAACCTGAAAAAGACATCCAGACCATGCGCTGGCTAGCAGATGCAGGTAAGCAATATTATGCAGAAAAAGCTCCCAATAACTTTTTGAAACTTCGCTTTGCTTACCAAGCTATCCGAATGGCACACTATGTAGGGCAATACCGAAAAGCCATTCAACTTTATGAAGAATTAGTAGAAAACCTGCCCTCTGAAAGCATTATTCGCCAATGGGCATGGGCACACAAGGCAGGAGCTATGATGAACATAGGTGAGTATCCTCAGGCAAATTATATTTTTTCTCGTATTTTTGATGAATGTCCCAGTAAAAAAGTAAGTGCTTACCTAAGTATTGATTTTTATAATGATGATATTTGGCAATCTACTCTTGACCTTTGCAAAAATGATAATGAAAAATCAACGCTTTATTTTATCCGTTCGCTGGATAAAAACAGCAAAATCATAGAAGAAATCCAATCAGTATATGCCCTTGAGCCTAACTCAGATAAACTGCCTATCATGCTGGTTCGCGCTATCAATCAGCTAGAATACAATCTTCTGAGTATTACACCCAAAAATAACTTACTCTTTTACAAAGGCTATCAAAACTACCCGAGGCAAGAAGCACTTAAAAGCCTAATGACCACCAAAAACTTTGTAGAACAAGTACTCAAAGAAGCCAAAATACAAGACCTAAGTACCTGGACACTAGCCGCAGGCTACCTAGATTATGTGGCAGGGACACCACAAAAAGCACTTCAAACTTTTGAAGCACTCAAGAAAAAAGAAAAAAATAAAGACATCAGAAGCCAAATAGCACTTTTTGAAACCGCCATTGCCATTACGCAATTAAAGAAAATAGATGACAAAAGCGAAGACGAAATCTATCAAGAAGTCAAAAAAATTAATCATACACAACTGACTGACCTGATGCTCGAAGCATTTGCGTTGCTTTACCAAAAACAAGGCGAAGCCGCCAAAGCATACCTCTGTAAGGGGTACATAGACAATCTTAAAATTACGCCCAATCTGGAACTCATCAGGGGAATGAAAGACCTAACCAATAAAAAAAATACGCTTTTTGAGAAGGAAGTACTGCTCACCAAAATAGACTACCGTGCCCTCGACGACAACAGCAAGGTAAAGCCTAAGCATGTGCTCAAAGAAATTGAAGCTACAGTACTCTTCAGCCAAGATAGACTCAAAGAAGCAATCGAAATCTATGAGCAAATCCCCGAAGAGGCAATCTATACCATAGAAGAAGACCCCTTTGATATTCGTATCAAAGACTATCAAAACTCTGAACCTAGCTTGGATAAGGGAAAATATAACCGCAAAACCTTAGCTACTAAGCTGCTCTTACTCAAAGATTTAGCAGAAAAAAACATTGTTGAGCAGGCTGAGTACTATTATCAGCTTGGGGCTGCCTACTACAACATGACCTTCTTCGGCAATGCCTGGATAGCAATAGACTATTTTAGGAGTAGTTTAGATTTTAATGATGCCCGTATCTTAGCACAAAAAGGTAAAAATGCCGATACTGATACCGTGGTATTTGCAGATTGTAGCAAGGCAAAGTTTTATTTTGATAGAGCTATAAAAGCCGCTGCCAACCAAGGCAAACGCGAACTAGCTGCCAAGGCTTGTTACATGGCGGCAAAGTGCGAGCAAAATCAATATTACCTTACTACCCAAAACTATACTGATGAGTGGGTAGGTATCTTGCCTTCTTTCTTACCTGATGACCGCCGTTACTTTCAGCAACTTGCTAACGAGTTTCAAGACACACAATATTATCAAGAAGTACTGAACGAATGTAACCATTTTTACGCATTTGTAAATAGATAAAATGTCCCATTTGATTGTCTTGGCAGGGCCTACTGCAGTAGGTAAAACTGAGCTAAGTTTGCATATTGCAAAGTATTTTCAGGCAGAAATCATTTCAGCAGACTCTAGACAGTTTTTTCAAGAAATGAACATCGGTACTGCCAAACCTAGCCCCGAAGAACTGCAAAGGGTGAAGCATTACTTTATCAATTCGCATAGTATCACCCAAGATTACAACGTAGGCAAGTATGAACAGGACGTACTTGCCTTACTTCAAAATTATTTCAAAAAAAAATCTATTGCACTGCTTGTGGGAGGTTCAGGGCTTTACATCAAAGCTGTTTGTGAGGGCCTAGATGAGATGCCTGCAGTAGTGCCGAAAATAAGAACACAGCTTATCCAAAAATGGCAGACAGAAGGCATCGCTGTACTGCAAAATAAATTACAACAGCTTGACCCTCAACACTATATGCAAATAGACCTACAAAATCCGCATAGGCTTATCAGGGCATTAGAAGTATGCCTTAGCACAGGCAAACCTTATTCTAGTTTTCGAGGTCAAGCAAAGCTTGTACGACCCTTTCAGGTGTATAAAATAGCCCTAGACCGTCCAAGAGAAGAACTTTATGCACGCATAGATGCGCGTATGGATAAAATGATTGGGCAGGGACTGTTTCAAGAAGTAGCAGCTTTGCAAGATTTCAAACATCTACAAGCACTTCAAACAGTGGGCTACAGCGAAATATTTGAATTTTTGGCAGGGAAGTACAATTGGGAAGAAGCCTTACGCCTGCTCAAAAGAAACAGCAGACGTTATGCCAAACGCCAGCTCACTTGGTTTAGAAAAGATACTGAATTTGAGTGGTTTCACCCATTACAAAGTGAAGAAATTATCACTTATTTGAAAGCAAAGATGAAATCTCACTGAGCTTATATTTTTTTATGCTATTGAAGCCTATTTTTCTTTGTATGCTTTATAATGAAAGGTGCTTTTTACGCCATTTTCTTCAATAGAAAGTATCATCACCTTTGAGGTCAGTTTAATGATGTCAAAGGTTTGTGCTTGGTTTTGTACCTCGGGCTGTAGCACTAGCTGTTTATTGTTATCTAATAGTTTCCATTGGTTGCGTTTGGTAGTTTTGCCCTTAGATGTACTAATTTTAACATAACATGCACCATTGGGCGCAAATTGAAGCACAGTAACAATGCCATTGCGTTGCTGCCTCTCTACCATTTCTTCTGAATATTGTGAGCCTTCCATGTCCATTTTGCTCATAATCCAAGACCTACAAAGGGCTTTGTTATTGCCTTGTGCTTGAAGGCTGGTGGCAGATGCCATCACTATATATACTAACAGAATAAATACTACACTCGTTTTTCTCATTGTTTTGAACTTTATTATTTTTTGAAAGACAAACTTTGCGTTATTGCTAAGAACATAAAGAAGCAATTACTTCAATTGTATTGTATAAACTATCACCACAAAATGAATATTGTTTAATATTATTATTTCTATGTATTGGTTGATAAATAAAGCAAGCTATTTATTTAATTAAAGTGTTGATTACCAATTGATTACAATTTAATATCTTATGACTAATCTCTTATTATACTTTGTGCATCTACTATTTTTCTTTTTTAAGTATCAAAAAAACAGTAGATTTCTTTGTCATGTCCAAAAGGTGCAAGTTAAATTGACTTCCTTATTCCCTCTCGTGAGGAGAGGGAAGGGGTAAGGTGGCTAAAAGGGGAAATTTGACTTGCACCCTGTCCAAAGATTTAATACTTTTTCTCCTTCCTTTCAGTGATGTATTGTTTGATTGATGATACCATACCAACTACAAACCTAAACGTAAATCAAAAGACTAATCAAATGAAAAAATTACTATTACTCTCGCTTTTTATTTTTTATTTATTTCTACCACGCCAAACGCTAGGGCAAGTTTCTTGGGGAACTTTCTTTGAAAAAGCAGACAAGCAATTTGCCAAAGGTAAATACGACAAAGCACTCAGCAAAGCAAAGAAAAACAACAAAACGATTGCTAAAAAACTTTCCAATGCTGAGGTTTATTATGCTTGGATAGACCTTTATGAAGCAAATATCTATGCCCTTCAAGGAAATTTTGAAGAGATGGATACCCTGCAAAGCCGTGCCATCAAAAAACTCATTACCTCACAAGAAAATAACCCTACCGAATACCTTGTAGCAATCTGTAAAGCCATTGATATTGAGATGTTTACGGGCAACTATCTGAAAGCACAGACTACACTAGAAGCACTCAAAGAGTTTGCAGCAAGGCAAAGCCTTTTAAACAAGGAGGATTTACTTGCTGAGGTAGAAGTAAGACAAGTACGCCTTCATTACTACCTAGGCAACCTTAACGAAAGCCTCCACCAACTACCCAAAGTACTTGGTATTTGGCAAAATCTCTTAAACCAAAGTATAGGCACTTTTGGGAAAATAGGAAAAAATGACAAGGCATATAGACAAAATCAAACAGCTGATTTACTGACCCTGCATGCGCAAAATCTCACTGCACAAGGCTACTATGCAAGTGCTGATTCTTCGCTCAAAGCTACCGAAAAGCAACTCAACCGAATAGGGGTAGATAATTTGACACAAGCCAAACACCAAATAGCTATGGGTGAAAATGCAGAAGACCAAGATGATTACAGACAGGCGCAAAAACATTTTGAAAAAGCACCTTCATTACTCAAAAAAACTAGCCCAGCACACCAAATTGTAGCTACTGACAAACTACTTAGAAATTATCTCTTACAAGAAAAAATCGATGATTTCGATAAGACGCTAAGAAACAGAACCAGTATCAGTCAAACACATTTCAGAAAATCAGCCTTGTATCACTTGCAAGAAGATTTGCTAATAGGTGAGCAAAAATTTGAAGAAGAAAAGGGAGAAGAAGCATTGGGCTATTTCTTACAAGTTTGGGAAGCCAACCAAAAAGAACTCCCACTTACACACCCCACACGCCTAGCTGCCCTTGAGCAACTTTACTACCTATACACCGAACTTGCACCCAATCCTGAAAAAGCAAGGGTTTACTTAGATAGTAGTCTGGTGATAAGAGAAGAAGTCTATGGCAAGTCTTCTATCTATTACTTAGTACATCAAGTAAAATTAGCAAAATACCTTTTTCGATTTGATGCTTTTGAAGAAATCAAGCAACTACTTGGCAATGAAACCTATCAAGCTATTTTCAAACAGCGTAGCGACTTTCATAAAGAGTACATCAACATTGCCAATACAATAGCAACTTATCTCGAGCTGACAGACAGAGATGCAGAGGCACTTGAGAAGGTAAGTAAATGTACTGAAATTATTCGAAAAAAATATGGCGATAAAGACATCAGAACTGCTGTACAGTTAGGCAAACAAGCCGACCTAGAACTGAAACTTGGGAGATACAAAGAGGCAGAACAAAATGCCAATCAATCTTATCAAATCATCAGAAAGGAAATGCCCCGAAAGTCTAGCGAGCGTGCTGATGCCCTTTCACTACTTGCCAAGGTGTATGGTACAATGGGTATGTATCGGGAAGCACAAAACTACCTGAATACTTCTGATAGAATTTATAGAAAATTGGGTATTGAAGATTTTACACAAAGAGGGCGTACAATAGATGAAATGGCATTTTTATATATCTTAACTGGAAAATATGCCCAAACCGAAGCACTATTGCAAGAAGATATATTACAGAAAGAAGAGAAATTTGGTAAAAAACACCATAGTTTAATTAATTCGCTCAATATGATGGGACAAATTTTCTTAATTAAAGGTGAATACAAACAAGCTGAAGCACACGCCAAACGTGCCGAAAATATTGCCGGTACAGTGTATGGAAAAGATAACTCGCGGGTAGTAGGAAGCTATCAACTCTTGGCACAATACTATGCTACCATTGGTGATTATGAACGTGCCGAGGAGTATCTGCAGCAGCAAATCAATATTCAGAAAAAACAACTTGGCGAAACCCACACCGAGTTAGCCAAAGCATATACCACTTTTGCATTGGTGCAATTTTACCGAAGTAAAGAAAAAGTAACATCTTCTCTTGCCCTGATAGCACAAGCAAAAAGTATTGTGGCTCAAAATTTTGATGAAAAACACCCTCTCTATGCTGAGGTGCTTAAAACTCAAGCTATTATTTTATTAGAAAACAAAGAGTATGGCAAGGCATTTACTGCACTCGCAGAGGCAAACCAGATTTGGCTTGATAAACTTGGCGACCGTAACCTCAATTCGGCAGAAGTTTATTTGCTGATGGGAGATGTCTATGCTTATTTGAAAAAATTTGAAGAAGCAAAAAATAATTATCTCTCCGCAGAAAACATTTATGCAAAAGTATTGAGTAAAAATCATCCTGATTATATTAATACACAAAGCAAACTAGGGCGAATGTATTTTGTAAGTGGCGATACCAAAGCTGCTAATAAACTCCTAGAACAAACTACACAAGCTGCACTTGACTTTATCAAAGAGTATTTCCCTACCATGAGTGAGCGTGAAAAAACTAAGTTTTGGGCTAAGATTCGTCCTGATTTTGAGTTTTATAATACTCTAGCTGTAAGCCAAGCAGAAAGCAACCCAAGCATGCTCGAGAGTATGTATAACTTCCAACTGGCTACCAAAGCACTTTTACTCAACTCCTCACTGAAGATAAGGCAAAGCATCTTAAATAGCAAAGACCAACTCCTTAAAGAGCTTTTTGTAAGCTGGTCAAACAAAAAAGAAGAACTGACTCAAGCCCTTGCCTTGAGCGAGCCTCAACTCACAGAAGAAGAAATCAACCCAATAGATATTCGCAATGAAATCAATCAATTGGAAAAAGAGCTCAGCCAGCGTTCAGATATTTTTGCAAGTGGTTTAGAAAATGAACTCTACACTTGGAAAGATGTCAAAAAATCGTTGGGAAAGCAAGAAGTAGCTGTAGAGTTAATTCGCTTTCGTAAGTATGAAAATGGTTTTTCAGAAGACGAAATTTACTATGCTGCACTCATCATTACGCCCGAAACCAACAAACACCCTGAGCTAGTTTTGCTCAAAAACGGTAAAGAACTTGAAAATAAATTCTTGCGATACTATCGCAATGCTTTCCAAAACAATCTACAAGACAAGTATTCTTACCAAAACTACTGGAAGGACATCCAAGAGAAAGTAGCCAATTATAAAACTATTTATCTCTCTCCTGATGGAGTTTATAATCAAATCAATGTGCAATCATTCTTGATAGAAGAAGA
This sequence comes from uncultured Cytophagaceae bacterium, assembly GCA_964480455.1. GTDB lineage: Bacteria > Bacteroidota > Bacteroidia > Cytophagales > Microscillaceae > JAABSX01. The sequence continues at coordinate 946 of CAYZQI010000112.1, read as the reverse complement.
TAAGTATGTGATAGACCTTGCCGAAGTAAGGCTAGTAAGCAATACCAAAGATTTGCTGCTTATCAATAAAAAAGAAAGCCGAAAAGCCAAACGCCTTCAGCAAAGACAAAATCAACTGCAAGAAAAAAATCTTGTACTTTTTGGTAATCCTACTTTTTATGCCTCTCGAGGCGAGGGCGGAAGCATTGCAGCTTTGCCTGGTACTGAGCTAGAGCTACAAAGCATCAGACAACTTTATGAGGGAGTACCCCATTGGAAAGTACTATTTTATAACCGTGAAATGGCTGATGAAGATACTTTGAAGAGCATACAAAGCCCCACAGTATTGCATATTGCTACCCACGGGTTTTTCAGAGAAGTACGCAAACAAGAAGCAGATTTACTTTTATTCAATAGCCTAAAAACACTTCAAAACGACCCACTTCGCAATACAGGCTTACTAATGAAGGGGGCTGGGGAATTACTCAAAGAAGAAGACGCGTTTTACGACCGTATGTCAGGTATTTTGACAGCCAGTGAAGCCATGAACCTCAATTTTGAAGATACCGACCTCGTAGTGATGAGTGCTTGCGAAACGGGACTAGGTGAAGTAGCAATTGGCGAAGGCGTATATGGGCTTCAGCGGTCTTTCTTGGTGGCAGGGGCAGATGCCATTGTGATGAGTTTATTCAAGGTAGATGATGAAGTAACCCAAGAGCTGATGACAGCTTTTTATACAAAGTGGCTGGAAACCAATGATAAAAGATTGGCTTTCAATACCGCTCAACGCCTTATCAAAGACAAGTACCAACACCCTTCACTTTGGGGAGCTTTTGTGATGATGGGAGTGAAATAGTAAAAAACTAGAAGAAAACATCTACATTTACAAATTGCAGTGTAGATGTTTTTAATTTTTACACCTTCTCCACCAAATACTCATTCAATTGCTTCTCTTGGCAGGCTACGC
>CAYZQI010000111.1:0-15815 GCA_964480455.1 uncultured Cytophagaceae bacterium | reverse complement strand
TCTTGAGGAGAGGGAAGGGGTGAGGTAGCTAAAAGGGGAAATTTGACTTGCACCCATTGTAACTTAACGATAAATCTCGTACTCATTTGGCTTGTCTGCCAATAGGTTGATTATTTTTTACAAAAATAAGCATCAAAAGCAGTGCTATACCTGCTAGTACAGCCGATATGAAGAAAGGATAGCCCAAGCGTTCAGACTTATTTTCATAGACCAATCCCGCCACAACAGCACCTGAGCCAATGCCTATCTCTAAGGCTATGTAAAGTGTAGCAAGTGCCCTTCCTCTATAGGCCTCTCGGCTGAGGTCTATAGTCCAAGCAAATAGTGTAGGGGCATACATTCCTGCGGCAATACCAAACAACCCTGCTGCGGCCAAAAAATGAAAAGCATTTGGAGCGTTTGCCAAATAAATCATAGAAAGTATCAACGCCAATAAAGCCCACTTTACCACGATTTCTCGCCCCAATTTATCGGAAATTTTCCCTGCCAAAAAGCGCACCAGCAATGAAGTAGCCGTATAGGCCGTAAAAAAGATACCTTTATTGCTCATGCCTAAGTACTCGCTGTAATCGGGCACAATGGTAAGCACAGCCCCAAAAGAAAAGATACTTAACACCATTATCAAAGAGGGCAGCAGCACCCTCGCTTCTATGATTTCATTCCATTTTACATAGAGATGCCTCAGACGAAAGGCTTGCCTTTCGGAGAGGGTTTCGGGTAGCTGCAAGAGCAAAAGCATAGAAGCTAATGCAAAGCCCGAAGCACAGTAAAACATGATTTGAGTAGAAAAATTATTAGCAAGCTCACTACCCAAAGCAGGCCCGAAAGCAGTGCCTATGTTACTAATAAGTCCAAGCAAGCCCATTGCTTCTCCACGCCTCTCTATGGGTACAATGTCAGCAAGATAGGCAGATGTACCCGTGGGTGTGAAACCCGTAGAAAATCCGTGCAAAAAACGCAACAGCAAGAAGCCATTGACAGTCAGTAAGATAGGATACAGCAAGCCCATCAAAAAAGAAACAAATATTCCAAAAAATATCACAGGAGTACGCCCTATGGTATCTGTTAGTTTTCCGCTGAATGGACGTGAAATGGCAGCCGCCAAGGTAAAAAGCGAAATAATATATCCTTTGTAATCGGCTCCACCCAAACTGGTAAGGTAGGCAGGCAGTTCGGGAAGAATCATACCAAAACTGGCAAAAAAAAGGAATGAACTACTACATAAAAGGATAAAGGGAGCAGAGAAGATGCGGTCTTGAGTCAGTATCATATTGAATTATAATTCGCAAAGATACAAAAAACATCTTTCAGTAGGGTAAGTTAAACACAAAGCCTATTACTATTTTATTGTTAAAGAGAATGTAAATAATCATTTCGGTTATTTCGACTTATAAATTGCTGTTGATGATAATTTTAAAGAATCGCATTTCACAACTCACGATTTACACTCTCCTAAGATAGCCACAGCCCTACCCAATTTATAAAACATAATCTTCCAAATAGCTAAAATCATGAGTCAGTTTACCCGCTTTAGTGATAGAAGCTCGCTCAAGAATACCATCTTTATCGCCCTCAAGCAATGCAGGAAAAACATGCTCCATCAATTGCGCTCCAAAAGCACGCGAAGCATCTAAGGGCAGCTCACTAGGGAGGTTATCTACTGCCATAAGCGTAATATTTTTAGGGTCTTGAAAAGCCTTTTCCTCTTTTTGTGTCTGAGGATTATAATCATAAAAAGGCGCATCAATCGTAGATGTTCTTAGGGTGATGGGCACAGACCCAAGCACATCACAAGAAATATCTGCAATCACTTGTATTTTAAATGTGGAGCTTTGTGTTTCGGCAGCACTGAAGAGCGGTGCGGCACGCATATCCCAAAAATGCCCCGTGATGAGTATGTCTGCTACTTCGTAGAATTGCTTAAAATTACTCACAAAACCTTGCGGGTCTTTATAAAAACTAGCAGAAGGCTCAGTGACTGCTTGGTAGTAGTCTTGGCTTCCTAGCACTGTATAGACTGCCTGAGTATTACTCTGGGTGTGAAGAAATGCCTCTTTATTGATTGCTTTCACACCTGCCAAGGCTAAAATTTCTTGTGCGCCCCTGCTTACGCGCCCTCGCCCCGTAAGGGCTATTTTGACGGGAGGTAACTTTAAGGCAGCCAAATAACCCTTGATTTCTGCCAAATCGCTACACGCCACAGCAGGTTTCAAATCAAACAATTGATGCTTTAAGCCATAGCCTCTAAGTGCATTGTAAGCCCCTACAATGCCTGCAAACCTACCAAATGCCACTACACGCCTGCCCTCTACATCAGTAAGACACTCATAATCAATGAGTTGTATTTCTTTTTTAAGGATTGTGCGCAATAGTTCTCTATTGTAAGGTTGCTTTTTCATGGTATGCGAGAAGAAAAAATACATTTTTTGGACGTGTAGTGTTGAAATAGGCACTTCTTTGACTCCCAAAAATACACTTGCTGCTGAAACATCTTCTTGCACCCTTAGACCTTGCGATGTATATGCCTCATCTGGCACACAGCGTACAGGGCTGGGCTGTATCAAGAAAGACAACTCAGGATAACGTGTCTGCAAAGCAAGACACTGCTCGGGTAAAAGAGGTACGCGGCGGTCGGGAGGATTTTTCCCTTCTCTGATAATGGCTATTTGCATGGTAAGTTTTCAAAAAATTAATTGATAGAAAATAATCAGCAGTAGAATTTACAAAGATTTTAGAGAGTTTAAAAAATTCTCTCAAATTTAGTGTACTAAAAAATAAATATTTGCAGCCTTGCTACGGTTAGATTTACCCTCAACAAGATTTGAAAGGCAAATAATGGTAGTACTTAGGGGCAGTATCTATTCTGATATGTAGCCAATGAACACCTAAGCCTGAAGTACTGAGCCAAGTTGGATTTATCTGGATTGCCTTGCCATAGATTTCACCTACTTGTTGCCAAAGTGCATCTACTTGAGCCAAGGGTGCATTCCTCACAAATTGGGCAAGGTACGCATAATGCTCTTCGGAGTGCCCTACTGCGGGGGTGGGCACTATGAGTTGAGCATCTTTTCCTAAATTCTCGAAGTTCACCACAGGCAATGCAGACTGCAACTGCAAATAAAAAGGACTTTTATCTGCTTTTACCTTGCGCAGATGAGGGCTATCTATGAGTATAAATTCAAAAACTGTACTTAATGTACTAACACTAACAGGCCTGACCTCCCAAAAAAATGCCTCAAGAGGACTTTCTTGCAGTAGTTTGATGAAAAAAAGCCTAAAATCAGCATCATTTGCCCAGCCTGCTATCACCTCCTCAAAGTGCATAGGCACATTATCTTGTAGGAGTGTATGAAAGTAAATCTTGCCTTGTTGAAAAATTTTCGTTTTTATTTCCCACATATTCTAAAAATAAATGCTTGAAATTAAATCACAATTTTATGATAACCTTGCCTCCTTCGTTTTATTTTTGTGTCATTGTAACAAAGAAGTAAAAAATCATCAAATCAACATTAATCATCTTCCATTCATGATGTGGCATAAAAAATAAAAATGACTGTCTGACAATTTTTGTGATGAGTCTGCAGCAAAAGGGCATGCCCTTTTGCTGCAGATGCTGAAACAGACCAAAGTCTGTTTTACAGTACTGTTTCCACAAAAATTTGTCAGAAAACCATAAAAATTAGACCACACAGACATAAACTTATCATAAAATACATATTTTCAATGAGTTGTAATCTAATAATTAAATAATTAACACTCAATCTCTTACTTTGTAAAAAGTTTTTGTAATTTTAAACTTCTAAAACCTAAAAGCATCTATGCTTGAAAACCAAGAAAAATCAAACCATTCTTCTATCCCTCCTACACCTACTCACCCCAAACCCAAAGAGGTGCGCTGGCTAAAAAGAAGCATCACTATGGTCTTGGCAAGTGTTTTTGTGATAGTGCTGCTGCTCAATCTGTTTATTTATTTTTTCTTGAATCCTTATCTTAAAAAACAAATTATCCACAGCGTAGTGGTGCAGTCTGATAGCTTGTACCAGTTAGAAATAGGTAAATTAGAAGTAAGCTTTTGGCAGTCTATGCTCAATGCAGAGGAAGTTTATCTATACAAAAACACTAAAAAATGGGAAGAAATACTTTCCAGAGGCGTTGATGAGTCGCAGATAAACATCAGCCTGAGGGTACAGCGCTTTCAAGCAAAAAAAGTAAAATGGCTTCAATATTTACTCTATGGTGAGCTGGAGATTGGGCTTTTTTCCCTTGATAGTCCGTCTATTCGTTTTGAAAACTACCGCACTAAAGACAAATCCAAGGTACGCAAGCCAATTTCAGTACAGCTACAGCGTTTTTTTAGGGGCATTACACCCCAGTTTTCGGTGGGGCAATGCTTGCTACAAAATGCTAAGGTGCGCTTCAAACTTAATACCCCCGTAGGACTGATATTTCACGAGGGAGAAGATATTTTTTTAGATTGGCGCGGTATTGTCTTGAAAACAGCCCCAGAAATAACAACAAATGAAAGTCTTACTTGGAAATACTTGCAGCTCAATATCAAAAAGTATGCTTCGCTCACGCCCAACCGAGGCTACAGCATCAAAGCCTATCAGCTTAATCTCAGCACACACGACTCGCTGCTTACTTTTCGTAACTTGCGGGTGTTGCCCAATTTTGACAACTATGCCCTCTACCAAGCACTTGACCCAAGAGTGCGCTTTATTGCAAAGCAAGTTGCCCTTACAGGCTTAGATTTCAAGCGATTGCTCTCAAGCAATGAGTATGACCTCAGGGCATTGCGCATCTTTGATGCTCGCCTAGAAAGTGAATATACCGAAGTGCTCCCACCAGAATTTATCACCCAAAACAAACCTTTATTTTTTGAACGCATTGCACGTCTCAAAACCCAGCTGCGTCAGTTGCCTATTTACTTGCGCCTAGATTCGCTCAAAGTAGAGCGATTGTCTTTCCAGTTTTGGCAAAAAAACCAACTTGAGGACGCCCAACCTGCTGGCTTTCATGAGGCTGAAGAGGTTAATCTTGAATTTTATCAACTTGCTCTTGGCAAAGCCCTCGATGCCCTCAAAATCAACAAACCTTTGTACTCTGAAAATGTCAATTTTATGATGCGCCAGTATGTCTATCAAACCTCTGATGGACTATACCAAACACGCATTGGCAATACGCGAGTATCTTCGGCTGACTCACTGGCGTATCTTACTGATATTCAGTTTACTCCCCTCGTGTCGGAGGCAGCTTTTTCAGCTCGCACTACTTACCAACAAATGCAAATCAAAGCTGAGGTAGAAGCTATTTATGCCACTGGTTTAGATGTAGATAAGCTGGTCTATCAGCAACAGTTTATTATGGCAGGCATTGCACTTGTCAAGCCCAGTTTTAAGGCATACCTCGACAAAGAGAAACCCAGGCGCGCAGGACAGCAACCTTACCAAAACTTTGAGCAGGTTTTGCAATCTATTCCACTTTTTGTGCAAGTAGATACTTTTGCCATTAGACAAGCAGACTTTGAGTATCGCGAAAAAAACCGTTGGCAAGATAGCCCAACCCAGCCCTCAGAAGTAGGCATTGCATTTCACAAAGCCCACAATATTTCGCTCAAAGTACTCCATATAGGGCTTGGCAAAGCACTCAATACTGCTGCCCTCGCCGAGATAGACACCAAGAGTTTGCAATTTAGCCTACAAGATTATGAGTACAAAAACTCGAGCGGAAGCTACAAAGTAGAGTTGAGCTATTTAGAAGCCTCCTCGGCAGCCTCCTCTCTAAAAATAGACTCTCTACGGCTAGTACCCAATGGTGATGCACAAACTTTTATCGATCGGCAAATCTACAGGATTCCTTGGCTGGCTATCTCTATTGGTAGGTTTGAGGGACGAAAGATAGACTTCCGTAGGTTACTGATGTACCAAGAGATAGACTGGGGATATCTACAGCTCACACGCCCACGCGTGAAAATGTATGAAGATGCACGCTTACCAAAACGCCCACTACAAGAGTACTTCCAGGGTATAGCAGCATACACAACCACAAAAGATAACAACAGTTGGCAGCGCAAGTTAGTCTTATTTTTAACTGACAATGCCACACAACTACAAGACAAACTACCTCGCAACTTGCTTCCTGCACGTACTTATGCGTTTGCAGCACCTAGTAAAGTAGAAAAAAGAGCCTCGGAAGGAGATTTACGGGAAATCTTACAATCGCTGCCCTACTACATCAAAGTAGATACCCTTGCAGTACAAGATGGCTTTTTGGACTACCAAAACCAACAAAATAGCACCTTAGCAGACGGGCTGGAGGCTCACCAGGCAAAGGCAATTAATTTTGTCATTCCTCAAATTAAGTTAGGTAAAGCTACGCAAGATTCTACTTTTTCGCATTTCTATTCTGGCAATATTTTACTGAGCCTGAACGACTATTACTTCATTGATGCAAATAAAAGATTTTACATCACGCTTGAGAAGGTAAATAGCTCACTGAGTGATTCTCTACTTAGAATAGAAGGCATTAATTATCAGCCGCTTATCAACCAAAATAAGGCTTCTCGGCTTTCTACCCGTGCTTATCTAAAAACCATTCAAGCCAATGCCATAGACCTAGACCGTCTTGTATTTAAGCGAGAGTTTGTGGTCAATTCACTGACCATTTTTCAACCTTCTCTTTGGCTTTATACTGACCCAAGCCAAGTTGTTGCCTCAGTAACAGACCCAACTCTCAACATAGAAGATTGGCTAGCACAGATTCCTATGTATATGCGGATAGATACTTTTTCTATTAAAGAGGGTACATTAGAATACAAAATCAAAGAAAAAACCTCCAAGAATGCCACAGGAGGCTTTGCACAACATAGCCTTGAGCAGGTTGATTTTTCAGTACAAAAAGTAGAACTTGCCAGTCAAAAAACTAAAAATGCTGTACACCCTGAAAATAGATGGTTGTATTCAAGTGATTTGGATTTGCAAATCAAAGGTTATACTTTCCAAAATGCAGCACAGACCTATCAATTCTCCATAGCAGATATACAAGGGCAAGATACAGACTCCTTGCTAGTGTTTAAAGACATAAAACTCACACCGCTACGGAGTTTTGAAGCACTAGAGCAGCAAGCACGCTATCAAGCTACTCATTATGACCTTAACGTAGCTTATGCCAATGCCAAAATCACAGACCTCAGGCAAATGCTAGGTTTTAAAACCTATGCTCTCAAAAAAGTCTATGCCGAAGGGGTACAGCTATCGGCTTTTCAAGATAATGCACTCCCCCTCTCTCCCACAGCACAGCAATATACGCTTCAAAAGTGGGTAAATACCCTCTCTTTTGCACTGCAAATGGATAGCCTTGTAATCAAAGATATAAAAATGCAATGGAAACAAAAATTTAAAGCCCAAAAGGCCAGTGAAGCAGACTACTACCTCACACATAAAGCTGATAGTGCCTACCTTTGTGCTACTCACCTCACGCTAGATAGTGCTGCAAGCTTTCAAAAAAAATTTCTATTCTCAGCCTCTTTCACATTTGGGCTAAAAAACTACCAAACTTTTACTCCCAGCAAACTCTACCAATTTGATATAGGAGAGTTATGGCTAAGGTCTCAAGATTCTACTTTACTGATGAAAAAAGTACATCTCAAGCCTACCGTTAATGACAAAGCCTTTTCACGCCTGAGTGTTTTTCAAACAGACCGCTTCGTGGCAGCAAGTACCGAAATTGAACTCAAAAACTTATACCTCAACCATCTGTTAAATCAAAATGAGTTTATTGGTGATAAAATCCACCTCAAAAACCTAGATGTCAATGTATTTCGTGATAAGCGCGTGGAGCGAGCCCCTGATTTTAGACCGCTCATGCCTCAAGAGATTTTCCAGCAAATTGATTTTTTATTTGATATTGATACCCTCAGCGTAGAAAATGGCAAAGTTACCTACGGTGAGCGTGTACCCAAAGGGCGAAGCACAGGAGAAGTTTTTTTTAGCAACATCAATGGAAAAGCCTTTGACATTGGTAATCTTCCCAACAAGCAAGATACCATGCGTCTGGTAGCCACTTGCCAGCTTATGGGAGCAGGCATACTAACAGGCAGGCTCAAAATGCCCCTCAATACACCTAATCTCTACTGCACCTACTATGGAAGCTTGGGGCAAATGCAGGCAAGTTTCTTCAACCGAATCATTGAGACCAATGAGTACGTCAAAATAAAAAAGGGGCTGATAGAGCAAGTTTTTTATGATGTTACTATCAGAGATACCCTAGCAACTGGCAGTATCAAGGCAGGCTACAAAAAACTCAAAATAGCAGTGCTGAAACAAGACAAACCCGACAAAAACAGAAAGCTCATTACTTTTATTGCCAACCTCATCATTAAGAGTAAAAACAACCTACAAAGCCAAAGGGCACGAATAGGTAAAATTGCCTACATCAGAAAAGAAAAAACTAGCTTTATCAGTATGCTATGGCGTTCGTTGGCCACAGGGCTGGTAGATACATTGAAATAAGCAAAATCATAACGACAGCCTGACTGTTCTCTAAACTGATTAGATTAAAAAGGTAAATTGTATTGCTACCTCTTCAATCGTCCATTCACTGCTAAGGTTTCGCATGTATAATAGGATTTTTAGCGAACCAGACTAGGTAAGGAAGGGTGCAAGTCAAATTTCCCTCTTTAACCACCTCACCCTTTCCCTCTCCCCAAGAGCCGCGATTAGGACACACTTTTTTTAAAAGATTTATTATCAGTAAGTTACATTTCAAAATAAAATTTTTATTGATTTGTTCTTTAGAAGAAAAAATGCTTATAATGCTTGGGCTTGTAGGTAATTGACATCTAGCCAGGAACCAGCATTATGGCAAGTGATGCCTTGCTGGCTGAGGTAGCGTTGTGCTTGCCCACTTCGGTTGCCAGAAGCACAGCAAAGCAGCAAGGGCATTTCCAAAGATTTTAATTCTTCTATTCTTTGCGGAATTTCTTGCAAAGGAATGTTAATAGAACCCACTACGTTGCCTCCTTGAAACTCTCCGAAACTGCGCACATCTACCACAGTGCCTTGTTTTTCTTTAATAAAATCTTCTATATTCATATTAAAATATTTTAATGTGTTAATTTGATAATGAAATCAAAAAAAACTTAGAATAGTTCCACTCTTAGCAAGTCAAGAAAGAGGCAATTGAAGGTGATGCAACAAATCATTTCGCCAAACCCACTCTTTAAATTGCTGATAATGAACACACTAAAAACTCAAATATCACTTGTTATTATTTACACTTTTCATCAAAAGATTGCTATTTGTTTTTGTGCAAATAGGCAAAAAAGAGTGAGCAGAGGTAAAGCAAGAGTGGTAAAGCATAAAAAAACTCGTTTTTTTAACAAATATTTTAAAGATTATTTGAAAATATGAATAAATACACTAAATTTGCGCATTGAACTTTTAAAGATAATGGTAGAATTTAACAAAAAATACATTTAAGAATATGATGAATTGAGCAAGAGCAAAAATGCGTGCTGAGTAGTAGAGGTTAGATAAACAATTCACATCACCTCATTCTTAAATCTATAAAACTACTAAGTTTCTTTTAAAAGGGCGTCAAGCCCTATTTTTGTTTGTATGCAAGTAGAAGAAAACATAAAACAACTCGCAGAAATTGCCCTAGGCGAAAGTCATTTTGTGGTAGAGGTAATCTATAAAAAACAAAAGCCAAAATCTAAATTAATTGTATATTTAGATGGTGATCAGGGTGTATCGATAGAGGTTTGTGCAGAAGTAAGCAGATATCTTTCGGAGCAGCTTGATGAGTTAGACCTAATAGAAGGAGAGTTCAATTTGGAGGTATCTTCGCCAGGAGTAGATAAGCCTTTATTGAATGTAAGGCAGTTTGCTCAACACACTGGACGTACTTTGCAAATCAAGACCTTGGAGGGGCAAACCCTGGAAGGGAAACTCATAGAAGGCAATGCCGAAGGCATACAAATAGAAGTAATTGACAATTTAAAGACAAAGAAAACGATTGTGCAACACATTGCACATACAACAATAAAAGAAGCAAAAGTTTTGGTATCATTCAAATAAATCATGGCAAAAGCGCAATTAGACGAAAAAAATAAATTTATTGACTCCTTCGCGGAGTTTGCTCGCTCCAAAAATATTGACAGCAACACCATGACAGGCTTGCTAGAAGAAGTTTTTAGGACACTTATCAGAAGAAAATATGGTTCTGATGAAAATTTTGATGTCATTATCAATACAGAAAGTGGCGACCTCGAGATGAGAAGATTTAGGCTGGTAGTGGCTGATGATGCCGAAGATGCCGAAGATGCTGACAAAATCACGCTCACAGAGGCACGCACCATAGAAGATGATTTTGAGATTGGTGAAGAAGTGGCCGAGGATATACATTTAGAAGATTTTGGGCGTAGGGCTATCTTGACGGCAAGGCAGACCCTTATGCAAAAAATAAAAGACTTAGAAAAGGGCAGTCTTTATGACCGCTACAAAGATATGGTTGATGAACTCATCACTGCTGAAGTTTATCAAATCTTAGGGCGCGATGCGCGTGAGGTCTTACTTACAGATAGTGAGAATAGCGAATTAATATTGCCTCGCTCACAGCAAATCCCGAAAGACCGTTTTAGAAAGGGGGATACCGTAAAAGCCGTAATTCACAAAGTAGAGATGCTCAATGGCAACCCCAAGATTATTTTATCTCGTACTTCACCTGTATTTTTAGAGTGCCTTTTTGAGCAGGAAATTCCAGAAGTATATGATGGTTTAATTACTATCAAAAAAATAGTAAGAGAGCCAGGCGAAAGAGCAAAAGTAGCAGTGGAGTCTTATGATGACCGTATTGACCCCGTGGGTGCTTGTGTAGGTATGAAAGGGTCGCGTATTCATAGCATTGTCAGAGAGTTGAACAACGAAAACATAGATGTTATCAATTATACAGACAACTTAGACCTTTATATCTCGCGTGCCTTAAGCCCTGCAAAGATTACCAACATTGTGTTGGAAGAAAGCGGACGTATCTCAGTATATATGAAACCCGACCAGGTGTCGCTGGCAATTGGCAAGGGAGGGCATAATATCAAACTAGCAAGTAGATTGGTAGGCTATGAAATAGACGTATTCAGAGATGTAGAAGATTTTGATGAGGAAGAAGATATAGAACTTTCTGAATTTGAAGATGAAATTGAAGGCTGGATACTTGACGAACTCAGAAGAATAGGCTTAGATACCGCCAAAAGCGTGATAGAACTCGGAAAAGACACCCTAGTAAAAAGAAGTGATTTAGAAGAAGAAACCGTAGAACATATCTTGCAACTGCTCAAAAAAGAATTTGAGTAAATCTGAGCAAAGACAATGACAAAGGGCAGACAATGGCTTCAAAATCAATAAATGTAGTAATAAAAAACAATTTTTCAAAAAAAATAATCAAGTAGGATTCTGTATGGCAGACGAAAAAACAATAAGACTTAGCCAAGCGGCACGTGAACTAAATGTAGGTACTTCTACTATTGCCGAAATGCTTACAGCCAAAGGGTTTGAGATGGAAAACAAGCCTAACAACAAGATAACTATGTCTCAGCTTGCAATGCTGGCTAAAGAGTTCGAAATTCCGCTCTCTGAAATCAACATTTCTAGCAACGCAAGAGGAAAATATGTAGGCAATGAGGGGGATACCCAAAACGAAGCAGCAGCTAAGGAGGATAAAACTGAAACCCCAAAAGAACAACCTGCCAAAGATACCACCCCTACTCAGCCAGAAGCAAAACAAGAAAAAGCGGCCGAGGCTAATGTGGAAAGAGAAACCGTAGAAAAACCTAAACTTAGAGGACTAAAAGTAGTAGATAAAGTTGTTCTTACTCAACATGATAAAACAAGTAATGAGAAAAAACAGCCCGCTAACGAAAGTCAAACCGAGAAAAAAGTAAACACTACTGAAACTAAGCCAGAGGAAAATAAAGCACCTATCCAAAAAATACCAGAAAGCACCCAAGAAAAACAAACAAGCATAACTACTCCCAATGAAGATGCAACTAAAACACAAACAAAACAGCAACATAATACGCAAAAAGAAACAAAAATAGATGCCATAGACCTGAGAAAAGAAAATACTGAAAAGATAGAAATTAAAAAAATTACTCCCCAAGCACAAGAAACCAAAAAAGAAAAAAGCAAATCTCTAAAAATAGAAAACAACGATACACAAACTCAAAACAAAGAAAATTTGGAAGTAAAACCCAATAAGGCTGAAAAACAAATCAGACCTGAAAACAATAACTCCACTGAAGAAGTAAAGCCACCCAAAACAGGGCAAGGTAGCTTACAAGACACTCCAAAGGCAAACAATAAACCGAACCCAAAAGAAAAAATAAAAGAAACTAAACAACCCAGCAACGACAAAAATGTACCAAAAAAAGAAGAGGAAGCTAAAAAAGAAGAACAAAACCCTGACAATGATCTTATCGAAGCAAAAGCTAAAACGCTTAAAGGTCTTACTATACTAGGAAAAATAGACCTCCCCTCAGATAGGTCAAGAAAAGGAGGAAAACCCGTAGCCTCTTCTGACGACCGCAAGAAAAAAAGGAAACGCAAGAAAAAAAGACCTGAAGATACGCAAAGTAGTCAAAATAATACTGCACAAAAACACAAGCCTACTGCAAACAGTACTCAAAAAGAAGGCGATAAAAACAAACCTGCAAACCGCACTTCAAATAATACCCAAGACAATAAACCTCAAAACCAAACAAATAATAACAATCAACGAAATAACAACAACAATAATAATAATAACCGAAACAATAACCGAAATAATACACAAAGGCAAAAATCAAAAGATAATCAACCTACTGAAATCTCAAGTGCTGAAATCCAAAGCCAAATAAAAGCTACGCAAGCAAAAATGAGTACTCCCAACAAAATGGGAAACAAAAAAACACGTAGCCAAAGAAAAAAAGAAAGAAACCTCAACTCAGAGATGGAAGAGCAAGATACTAACTTGCTAGAAGTAACTGAGTTTATCTCTGCCAACGACCTAGCAAGCCTCATGGACGTATCTGTCAATGAAGTCATCTCTACTTGTATGAATTTGGGCATGTTTGTTTCTATCAACCAACGCCTCGATGCAGAACTCATCACCGTCATTACTGATGAATTTGGCTTTGAAGTAAACTTTATCAGTGCTGTAAAAGAAGATAGCCACGATTTTGAAGAAGCAGAAGATGCAGAAGATGACCTCCTGCATCGTGCACCCATTGTTACTATTATGGGACACGTGGACCACGGTAAAACCTCCCTCCTTGATTACATCAGAAGTAGTAACGTTACTTCCTTAGAATCAGGAGGAATTACCCAGCACATAGGTGCTTACAGTGTTACAACTTCAAGCAACGAACGAATAGTATTCTTAGATACACCTGGACACGAAGCATTTACAGCTATGCGTGCAAGAGGTGCAAAAGTAACAGATGTGGTCATCTTAGTAGTTGCTGCCGATGATGGCGTAATGCCCCAAACACGCGAAGCGCTCAATCACGCCCAAGTAGCAGGCGTGCCAATAGTAATTGCTATCAATAAGATAGACAAACCCACTGCAAATCCTGAAAAAATAAAAGAAGCACTTGCCAAAGAAAATGTATTGGTAGAAAGCTGGGGAGGTAAATACCAAGACCAAGAAATCTCTGCCAAAACAGGACAAGGAATAGATGAACTCTTAGAAAAAGTACTCTTAGAAGCTGAACTCCTAGAGTTAAAAGCCAACCCTGACAAAAACGCCTCGGGTACAGTCATAGAAGCTAGTCTCGACAAAGGACGTGGCTATGTAGCTACTATACTGGTGCAAAGCGGCACTATGCGCGTAGGTGATGTCATCTTGGCTGGTTCGCACTACGGGCGCGTCAAAGCAATGAACGACCACCTAGGCAAGAAAGTAAAAGAAGCAAAACCCGCCACCCCCGTACAAGTACTCGGGTTAGTAGGAGCTCCTCAATCGGGTGATGTCTTTAAAGTATTAGACAATGAACGCGAAGCCCGCGAAATAGCCGCAAAACGTGAACAAATTCTTAGAGAGCAAAATATACGCGCTACACGTGGATTAACCCTAGACGAAATCACACGCCGCCGGTTATTGGGCAATTTCCAAGAGTTGAAGATTATTGTCAAAGGTGATGTGGACGGCTCAGTAGAAGCACTTGCCGACTCACTCTTGAAGCTCTCTAATTCTGAAATTGAAGTTAAAATTATCCATAAAGCCGTAGGACAAATCTCCGAAGCAGATGTAATGCTGGCAAGTGCCTCCGAAGCCATCATCATTGGTTTTCAGGTACGCCCCTCTCCCAATGCCAGAAAAGCAGCAGAGCAAGAAAAAGTACAAATTAAACTCTACTCTATCATCTATGCTGCCATAGAAGAAATAAAAGACGCTATGGAAGGTATGCTTTCACCCGATAAAGTGGAAGAAATTGTAGGAAATGCAGAAGTAAGAGAAGTGTTCAAAATCTCTAAAATAGGTACAGTTGCGGGTTGTTATGTAACCGATGGCTACATCAAACGCGCCAACAGAGTCCGTATCATACGTGATGGCATTGTAACCTATGAAGGTGAAATAGACGCTTTGAAGCGATTTAAAGATGATGTGCCAGAAGTAAGAAACAACTTTGAATGTGGTATGAGTATCAAAAACTTTAACGACATCAAAGTGGGCGACATCATAGAAAACTTCGAAATCAAAGAAATCAAACGAAAACTCCAAAGCTAACATAAAAATAGATAAGTGGAGAACTAACTTATCTTACTTATCAAAAATAACAACGAAAGCTCAAACATTTTGTCAATGTTTGAGCTTTTTTGGTTGGCTTGCAATTAATCAATAACTCTTTGACAAAGTACTTGTGACCTGTTCTTATCAGACGTAGTAGGCTTTATTCAATATTTCTACTAGTAAAAATAGTAGCCTTTTATTTGTCTCTTCATTAACCAAAGACTGATTCACTAAAAATTATATTTGAATAACTTTGTACTATTATTAAAGAGAACTAAACAAGATGGGCAATTACATCTCGTAAGACACTCATTAATAGTGAATTACAAATAATAACTCAATAATTAATTAACCAATCTCTTACTTATGGTCTATTCTCTGTATTTTTAAGGTAATCTCAAAAGCCGAAAACCGTTCTAAAATAATCTAAACTAATTGTCTTAAAATACTAATTATGTTCAAATCAGAATCAGACTAAAATACATCTTATGCGTTTTTTTACCTTTGTTCTCTTATTACTTTTTCTATTTCAGACAAAAAAAGTGGTTGCCATAGACCGCTTTGTAAATGCAGCTACAGGCACAGATGCAGGCGATTGCAGTGCTGGCAACTGCCAAACCATCACCTATGCCATAGCCCAAGCCAATGCTGGTGATGTGATTATCGTAGCAGCAGGTACTTACACTGAAGCCATCAATATTGATAAAGCACTCACACTCAGAGGGGCTTTTGTGGGCGTGGCAGGCAACAATGGCACACGAGGCACGGGCGAAAGCAACCTACAAAACCCTACCAACGACCTCACTAATGGTATTTTAGTAAGAATCACTGCTGACAATGTAACTTTAGACGGCTTTACGCTCAATGGAAGAAATAACTATGTGCAAGGAATTGCCATCAACGGTTTTGAGAATATCAGTATTCAAAACAACCTTATCATCAACTTCAACACTACCAATACCAACCCCAATACCCAACTCAATGCAGCGGGTATTTGGGCAGAGGGAACTTCTATTGGAAATACTTTTCAGGGTAATTTTATTCAGAAT
>CAYZQI010000110.1:0-15882 GCA_964480455.1 uncultured Cytophagaceae bacterium | reverse complement strand
TCGGCAGGAAAGAGAAGCTCAAAACCATCGCTGATTGCCACAGAGTCAATGTCCACGATAGAGACGGTAGCATCAAAATTTACTTTGATATTTTCGGGTTTGATATCTATAAAAGTAAATTTGCGCGTGCGGTGTAGTTGATTGATGGCAGCCGATATGTTGTAGCAAAGGCGCATACGGCTGCGCATGCCTTCGGGTGTTTGTCGGTCATATTTTTCACGCCAGGTGCGTGGTAATCTTGAGGACGGTTTGAGGGTACAGAGGGTAGTAAGGTCATAGACTCCCTTTGCTTTTTTCATCAAAAATCCAGCAAAACTGCCGAAGTTATAGACAATCTCTTCTGGAAATATAATGGTGTTTTTGTCTTTGAGCTGCGGTTTGTTTTGGATAAGGTATTTGATTTTTTCTTCCAAAAGGCAGGCGCGTTGGGGGTTTCTATAGAGTTTGACTACATAACCGAGGTAATTTTCGGGGGCTAATACTTCGTGAACCGTACCCTCTGCCCCTGCGCCTAGGGCTTCGGGGCTGATGATAATTTCTTGAAACCGCTCATTTTGTAACTGCATAAGCCATACTTATTTTAGATGAATTGACTAAGATATAATAAAAATCAAAGTCTATTTGTTTTTAGAGGCAATAAAATTTTTTGAATTTGGTTTGGTGCAAAATCATACAACCGTAAAACTTGCGTATGCCTACTGATTGAAGAAAGCACTTTTCAACACAAGTTAGGAAAAGAAAAGTAAAAAAAGAAATATTTATAATTTTTTTGTAAAACTTGGGACAGATTAGATTCTTAGCCCTAGCAGCGTAATATCATCTCTTTGTGCTACTTTGCCTTGGTAGGCTTTCAGTTTTACTTCTAGTACTTTTTTCTGTTCGTTAAGCGATTGATGAGCTATGTCTTGCAATATTTGTTTGAGTTGTGGCGTACCCATGCGTTTGTTGTTTTTATTGCCTTGGTCGGTGTAGCCATCTGTACTGAGGTAGAGAAGGCTACCTTTTTCTAGGAAAAGCGTATGTTGCTGGTATTGATGGTCTTGATTTTGAAAAAACCCGATTGGCAGTCGTGTGCCACGTATCTCTCTGACTTGGCTAGGGTTTTCACTTGCTTTAATGTAGTAGAGGGGACGTTTTGCTCCAGAGAAGTGAATTTCCATCATATCAGGATTTTCGGAAGCCTCTTCTATGGTGATGACTGCTATCTCCATTCCTATTGGAAACTCTTGCACTTTAAAATCTATGATTTGCTTTACTCTTTGATTGAGCCAGTACAATATTTTTTCTGGTTCGGTGATGTTGTTTTGGTTGATGATTTCGTTAAGGAGGGTCTGCCCTATGATAGAAGTAAACCCTCCTGATACGCCGTGTCCTGTACAATCTACTACTGCTACAAAGGTTTTGTAGGCTTGCTTGCTAATCCAATAAAAATCTCCTGAAACGATTTCCTTAGGTCTGGAGATGACAAAGTACTCCCCTAAGGTTTCGTAGAGTGTCTGGGGGTCGGGCAAGAGCGAGGTCTGTATAGATTCTGCATACCTGATGCTGTCCGTTATTTTTAGGTATGAGCGTACCAGTTCATTGCTTTTAGTTTCAAGCTCATTTTTTTGTCTTTTGATTTCTTGATTTTGCTGGTTAAGCTGTTGATTGGCTTGCCTGATGCGTTTTCTACTTTCAAAAATAAATATCAGTAAAAAAACTGCCAACAAAATAATAGCAGCAAATGCCCCAATGATAAGATTACGCTGCTGTAAGTTGCGTTTCTGGTTGATAATCTCGAGGTTTTGCTCTATACCTTGTTGGTTGAGTGCTTGGATACGCCTTTTTTGAAGAAGTGCCTCTTGCTCTTGCTGGCTCAGGCCGTAGCGTACTTGCATCTCGGCTGTTAGTACAAGTTTTGCTTGGTTGTAGATAGAATCAGTGTATAGCATATGTAGTTTGTAATTTTCGAGGGCTTTTTGAGGTTTTTGTGTAGTTTCGTAAGCCTGCGCTATCCATTTGTAGTTGTCGCTGATAAGTTCTTTATAGTTGAGGTCTTTGGCTATTTTGAGGCTTTGTTCAAAATACTCTATGGCACGTGCAAAGGTCTTGGTTTTGAGGTAGAGTTCTCCTATTCCTTTGTAAGAGAGGCTCAGGCCGTAGCTATCTCTGATATTGGTTTGGATTCTGATGGCTTTAAGATAATTTGCTAGAGAGAGATTTTTCTCGTTACGCGCTAGGTAGGCATCACCCAGCCCATTGTAAACACGTGCTTCGGCTTTTTTGTCCTGTGCTTTCTGAAAATAGCCAGAGGCTAATTTATAATTTCTGATTACCTCTCCGAGATTACTTATTTTTTCATAATAATTGGCTAGGCTTTGATGTACTCTGCCTAGCAAGCTAGGGTCTTTGAGGGGTGCTGCCATGCTTAGGGCTTTTTCTAAGCTCAGGTTTGCTTGCACAAAATCCCTAAGGTCGGTTTGTACTGTCCCTATTTCGCTCAGTACAAGTGCTATTCCTGCTTTGTTTCTGATTTTCTCATAGCTTTCTTGTGCTTGTATGAGGTTGTTCAGTGCCTGCTGGTAGTCGCCCAAATCTCGGTAAATATTTCCGATGGCTTGCAGAGATTGGGCTTGCCCGTTGTGGTTAGAAGATGTTTTAAAAGAATTGACCGCCCTAAAATGGTATTGAAGCGACTTGACATAGTCGTCGGTGTTGTAGTACGCAGTGGCTATATAATAGAGTGCATTGCCGATACCTTGCTGATAGTTGATGCGTTCAGAGAGTAAAAAAGCCTGCCAGCTGTAGATGAGCGATTTGTCATCACTTTTGCCCAATAGCTCCTTTGCCATGAGATTGAGCGTATTTACTTTCTGCACATTATCTTCATTGGTTTTATTGACCAATATCTTCAGAGAGTCAGTATTGATTGATTGGCTTTTTGCTTGGCAAGCAATCAACATAAAAATAAAAAAAAGAAAAAAACGCCAATGATTTTTTATCATAAATAGACAGTCAACAAAAGAGCAAGACCAACACTCAATTAAGCATAGTGCGTTGCAAATGTGTTTTTGATATAGACTTACAAGTGAAAATCTATCGTAAAGTACTGATAAACAATATTTTATATATTCTTTACTTTTACAAACTATTCACCTGCTTTATGTGCAAAGTTACTTGAATTTTAAAACTAGCAAAACTTAGGCATTTGTAGCCAAAAGTGTAATATTTTTTGATAAAAAACATGTTTTTCAATCATTTTATGGGGAAGGGCTATTTATCCGAAGCATATCTGGGCTTTCATTCAAAAGCATATTAAATCTTACAAAACTTGAGCTTTGGCATGATTTTTCCGTAGGATAGCCTAAGTAGTAAAGCGCATTACTGCTTGGCATCAGTGTGCAAACAATTGATTGATAATATTTCTTACATTGTTAAATCTCAATTACTTACTTATTTTTACCAAAAATATCAAACACTTTTACTCAAAACACTCTCAACATTCAAGCCCATGAGTTCAGCAAAAGGTCTGTTGCAAACAAGAATATTTGGAAGTATCCGAAGCCAATTGATTTTCTTCTCTGCTGTATTTACGGCTTCACTGGTATTGATTCCGCTCGTGATTTATGTACAAAGCACCGAAAATGCCAAAGCTGCCCAAAAAATAGAAGAAGTGCGCCTCCCCATCTCTCTACTCACCACTAAGCTGCTGACAGAAACCACCAATGCCTCTGCTGCACAGAGGGCATACATCATCACCAAAGAAATACAATACAAGCAAGACCGCCAAAAAATATGGACAGAAAGCATTTATCCCTTGGTAGATAGCCTAGAAAGGTTTAGAAAAGAACTCCAAAATACAGCCATAGATAGCACTTTTGCGCAAGCATTGCTGCTTTTGAAGAAATATGATAAATTTCAAATTGAAATAGATGAATTTTTTGAAGAAAATATTGAGGCTTTTGACAATACCATTATCCAGAGAACTGATACAGTTGCTTCTGCCGAGTTATTTACAGTAATTAGCAAAAGAAACCAGCTTAACATAGCACTCAATGAGATGATTGGTGAGAAAGCAACTAGACAGCGTCAGAATATAGAAGCACTCTTAGTGCCGCTTATCCAAAACCAAGAGGCACAACTGCAAGCAGAAATACAAACAGTTGGCAAAAACATTCGCTTCAGCATTTTGATAGTATTTTTGATTAGTATAGCATTAGTATTTGGAGTGATTATCTTTTCTTATTTTATCATTACCAACCTCCAAAAATCTATCCGCAAGCCCATAGATTTAATCACTAAACTTGCCAAAGGAAGGGCGGTTGAGAGCAACGAATTAGTAAACAATGAACTTGATGAAGTCATCTTGGCAAGTAATAAACTCAGCCAGAACCTCAAAAAAGCCTCTGAATTTGCTCAAAATATAGGTGAAGCAAATTTTGAGGTGGATTTTCAACTAGAAGATGAGCAAGATGTACTAGGCAATGCCCTCCTGCAGATGCGCCAAAAATTAAAGAAATTTTCAGAAGAAGACCGACAACGCAACTGGATTAGCCAAGGACTGACCCGATTTGGAGATATAATCCGTACTAATAGCCAGAATTTTGAGCAACTAGGCGATGTTTTTCTTTCTGAACTCATAGAATACATAGGTGCTAATCAAGGTGGTGTCTTCATTGTGAGACAAGAAGATGATACACACAGCGAATACATTGCTACCCTTGAGCTGATTGCCTATTATGCCTATCAACGTAAAAAATACCTCAATCGCCTGCTCAAAATTCACCCTTACTATGCCGAAAACTTAGTAGGGCAATGCTTTTTAGAGCAAGAAAAAATCTACTTAAAAGAAATCCCCGAGAACTATATCAACATTACCTCTGGACTAGGAGATGCCCCCCCTTCCCATGTACTTTTAGTACCTTTTAAGGTCAATAATGCCGTAGAGGCAGTCATCGAGCTGGCTTCTTTTCAGCCTTTTGAGCCACACCATATTGAGTTTGTTGAAACCATTGGAGAGACCTTTGCTGCTACCGTAACTACCGTAAAAGCCAATGAACGCACGCAATTACTGCTCAGCAATCTACAAGAAAAAACAGAAAGCCTGCAAGCACAAGAGGAAGAAATGAGGCAAAATATGGAGGAACTCACCGTTACGCAAGAACAAATGCGCCTTAAACAAAATGAATTAGAAAATCTAAAAGCCAACTTAGAGATAGAAGTAAACCGCAGAACACAAGAACTCAACGAATCGCTCACACGGTTCAACCTTATCAATCAAGCCTCTAGCGAGGGTTTATGGGATATGCTTGTTCCCCCTAGTGGCATTATCTCAGAAGATACTTACTTTTATTGGTCACCACAGCTCAAAACTAGCTTGGGTTACAATGATAAGGAGTTTCCAAATAAAGTAGCAAGCTGGCTTTCTGTACTACACCCCGAAGATTCAGAACGCATCTCAAAAGCATTTATCACATTTCTGAAAGATAAATCAGGCAAACTTAATTTTTATGAAGAACATAGACTAAGACTCAAAAATGGTAATTATGAATGGTTTGTGGCCGCAGCCCATGCTTTGCGAGATAATAAAGGCAATGCACTCAGAATAGCAGGCTATATCAACAACATCACCGACTCAAAAGAATTAGAAAAAGTACTCCAAGAACTAAGAGTGCAAAAAGAAACCTTAGAACAAAAGCAAGTAGAACTCGAGGCTGCTAACAAAAAAATGGTAAACAATGAGCTAGTACTCAGAAAGGCACTGGAGCGCAACAGAGAAAAAGAAAAAGAAATCGCAAAGAAAACACAAACGCTGATACAAAATCAGCAAAGATTTGATATGCTTACGCAAAATGTACCTGGAGTACTTTATGAATTTGAAGCAAACCTTGGCACCCAAGAGGCTAAATATACTTTTGTAACTAGTTATGTTAGCCAAATACTCGGCTATTCTACCCAAGAATTTATCGACAAGAATATGCAGCAGCTGCAAGCACTTATTCATAATGCAGATAATGATAGTTTCCAGAGAAATTATTTCAAAGCCCTCAAGCAAATTAGTGCCTTTGAATGGGAAGGGCGTATGCAAGCAAAAGACAAGAGCTGGAAGTGGGTCAAAGTAAATGCAAAACCTTACCAAGAAGAAGATAAAGTGGTGTTTTTTGGTATCATTACAGACATTACGCTCAAAAAACAACAAGAAGACCGACTGCTGCGCCTCAATGAAAATCTCAAGAAAAGTGAAAATGAACTGCGCACGAATTTACTCAAATTACACAAAACACAGCAAGAAATGGAGTTAAAAAATAAAACCCTTGAAGAAATGAATCAGCGCATACAAGGCAATGAAAAAGTACTCATCAAGGCACTCCAAAAAGTAAAAGAAAAAGAACAACAAATCAACCACAAAAACTATGAAATGCAAGGAATTCTTGATGCTTCGCTTGATGCCATTTTTACCATAGATAAAGAAGGAACTATTCAGACTACCAATGCTGTGGCTTACCAAGTATTTGGCTATACCCAAGAAGAACTCATAGGAAAAAACATTTCCATGCTGATGCCTGAACCCGACAAATCAGAGCATAGCCTATACCTCCAAAATTACCAACAAACAGGCACCAAAAAGGTAATTAACCGCAACCGTCCTATCAAAGCAGTACGCAAAGACGGAACTGAGTTTGTTGCCCTGATTGCCGTGAGTGAGATAAAAATACAAAACACCATATTGTATGTAGGATTTGTAAGAGAAGTGAAAAATGTACAACGCTAAGTTAAGTATTGTAGATGATTGATGGATAGTTATGATAGGTACTAGCTGAGTTGCAGGACTGTGAAAATTATTTCACTCTTTGACTTCCAGCGCGCAAATCAGAGACCAGAGAGTGAAAGATGGCTGTTTTGGGATAAAATAAACTTGAAAAATTCATCAACACAAGCCTCAAATCCGTCAAAAGGAACATATACAATTGGCTGTACGGCTAGCTAGTTACTAACTGATTCAATTAACTGATTATCAATACTTTACAAGAAAATAGCAAAAATCGCTTGTAATTTTTGCTAAGTTATGAAAACCACCTTGCAAAGAAATATAGTTTGCAAGGCGATTTTGAAGGAGTTTTAAGCAGCTACTTCTTGTACGGTGATTTTCTGAATTGAGTCGCCCTGCTTGATTTGTGTGGCTAGTTCTACACCTTCTGTGATTTTTCCAAAACAAGTATGCTGCCTATCCAAGTGCTGCGTAGCTTGACGGCTAAGGCAAATAAAAAACTGAGAACCACCCGTGTTGCGCCCTGCATGTGCCATAGAAAGTACCCCTAGGTCGTGGTACTGGTTATCGCCCTCAAGCTCACAAGGAATGGTATAGCCAGGACCACCTGTTCCGTTTTTTTTGGGGCAGCCGCCTTGTGCCACAAAACCAGGAATCACTCTATGAAAATTCAAACCATCATAAAAACCTTCTTTGGCAAGTTTTACAAAATTTGCGACTGTTTGAGGTGCATCATTTTCATAAAAACTCACTTTCATCACACCTTTATCGGTATGTATTTCGGCTGTAAGCATATTTTTAGTATTAATTTTTGTGGATAATTTATAATAAAGCAAATGTAATTTGAGCACATTTACCACAGCAAAGATGCTAATTAATTGTCTAAATGGTGTCGAGTCAAAAAAGGTTTTTTTTGCAGGCAGTAGCCCCAGAGTGTTAATATCTCTGCCATTAACCCCCCCTTCAAAGAATAATACGCCAAATTGTCTGTAAATACACCAAATTATCTACTGATATATGCCAATATTACTACTATTTTTTAGGTGATGGCGAGCGGTACTACTTTTGATGAACTCTCAGCATATTTATTTTTTACCAAACCCTATAACAAAAAAATTATGCGTTATCAAAACTGTGGTACTAACCCCCGAAAAAACTGGTTCGAGTTCATTGATGAGGTCTTTGCAGGCGACATGAAAGAGTTTGCCAAAAAATTCAAAAACTTTGGTGAAGAGGTCAAAGAAGCTGTAAACCGTGAGTTTGCTGAAAACTCCCCTCTCATGAACGTCATCGAAAACGAACAAGCGTACAAAATCTTGATTGCCGCACCAGGCTTAAGCAAGGAGGCTTTTAAAGTAAAGTTGGAAGAAGACATGCTTATTGTATCTGCCAATATGGAGCAGGCTACCCTTGAAGGCGACACTTACAAGAAAAAAGAGTTTGATTTTTCTAAATTCGAACGCCGCCTCAAACTTCCCGAAGAAGTAGAAACTGAACAAATACAAGCACGCTACGAACAAGGTATTTTGTACATTCATGTCCCTAAGAAAAAAATAGACGAAGCACAAAACGTCAGAGATATTCAGGTAGGGTAATGACCAATAATGGCAAAAGAAAACAACTTTCTAAACACTTGACATTTAACATCTTTAAGATTTTCCAAGTTTTATAGCCTGAACAGTTGATGTTTTATAAAGAAAAAAACCACATAGTATCATAACACACATAGAGAAGGTTTTACAAAATAAGATGTCATTCATTATTCAAAATTAACTGATTGCACTATACAACTTGGAAAGTCCCATTCTAGTCAGAGGCTATGGCATTAAGCCAAACCCCTCACTCCCTCACAAACTCCAATGCCAACACAACGAGAATGACAATACTCCGTCCTGTCAAGTTTGAAATATCAGGCGGATTATCAATAACCTTGAAAACGGTATCAGCCAATCATTCAAAAATAAAAGTTTACTTGCAACTAATTAAACTATTCTAATAATTTCAAAAATAAGTAGCTTACTTTCTACCAAAAATCTAAAATCCCTCTGTAAATTTAACCTATCAAAAGAAATAACTTATACAATAGACTTAACTCAAATTTACAACTATGCAAATCTTGGTCATTAACTGTGGTAGCTCGTCTATCAAATCTGAAATCATAGAAGCACAAACAGGTGAGCGCATTTTAGGTATGCAAATAGAACGCATCAATGATGAAGTACCCGTTCTAAAATTTTCTGACGAAATTACACCTCAACATTGCCCAAAAAGCGGACATGAAGCTGTACTTGATTTTGCCCTTCCTCAATTAATCCAAAAAATTACCCTCACAGCCCTCAAAGGTGTAGGGCATCGTGCTGTTCACGGAGGAGAATACTTTGATGAACCCGTACTCATAGATGAAAGCGTGATAGAAAAGATAGCTTCGCTAAGCCAACTTGCCCCCCTACACAATCCGCCTGCCTTGGCTGCCATCAAAAAAGCAAGGGAATACTTCAAAGACTTACCCCACGTAGCTATGTTTGATACTGCCTTTCACGCCACTATGCCCAACCGTGCCAAGCGTTATGCTTTGCCCAAAGCACTGGTTGATAAATACAAAATAAGAAGATATGGCTTTCACGGCATTAGCCATCAGTTTGTAGCCAAACGTGCCGCCGATTACCTCAATGCAGATGTAAGAAACCTTCGCATCATTACCTGTCATCTGGGAAGCGGGGCAAGTGTCTGTGCCGTAGAGTATGGACGCTCAGTAGAAACCAGTATGGGTATGACTCCGCTCGAGGGCTTGGTAATGGGTACGCGCTCTGGCGACCTAGACCCAGGGGCGTTGCTCTACCTGATGGAGCAAGAAAACCTTAGCCCACAAGCTATGAGCAATCTACTTAACCAAGAAAGTGGCCTAAAGGGTATCTCTGAGGTAGGTAATGATATGCGCGACATTATCGCCTCTGCTGCCGAGGGAAGCGACGAGTGTCGCTTGGCAATCCACGTATTTGCACACCGACTCAGAAAATACATAGGAGCTTATACTGCCCTCATGGGAGGGGTTGATGCCATTGTATTTACGGGAGGCATTGGTGAAAACTCTGCCATCATCAGACACCGTGCCTGCCAACGGCTAGATTTTATGGGGGCAGTCATTCATGAAGACAAAAACCGCGACCTTGACATGACACCCAACCAACCCGTAGAAGATATATCGGCAAGCTACAGCCGTTGTAAGATATTGGTTGTTGCCACAGATGAGCAGTATGCCATTGCACAGCAAGCTTCTAAACTGATTGCAGAAAAAAACAAGGTCAATACCGTTCCGCTTATTCCTATTGCGGTATCAGCTCGCCATATTCATCTCTGCCAAGCAACCGTAGAAGCACTCTTTGGTGAAGGCTATCAACTCACCGAGTTTCGCCCACTTTCGCAGCCAGGTCAGTATGCTTGCAACGAAACCCTGACCCTGATAGGCCCTAAAAATAGGATAGAAAAAGTGCGTATTCTGGGACCAGCACGCCCCAAAGACCAAGTAGAAATCTCTAGAACTGATGAGTTTTTCTTGGGCATAGATGCCCCCATCAGAGAATCGGGGCAGGTAGAAAACAGCCCTGGCATTATTTTGATGGCAGAAAACGGCAATAAAGTACAGCTTAAAGAAGGAGTTATCTGTGCGTGGAGGCACATTCACATGACTCCCGAAGACGGAGAAATATTTGGCGTGAAAGACCGAGATGTAGTAGAGATAGCCATTGAAAATCAAGAGCGTGCCCTTACTTTTGGCAATGTACTCATTAGAATTTCACCTTCTTTTAAACTAGAAATGCACATTGATACTGATGAAGCCAATGCCGCCGAGCTAAACCAAGGGGCTACGGGTGCACTCATTGCGACTGAAATGAGTGGGCATCTTACTAAAAGAAAGACTCGGTTTGATGGAGTTTAAGCAAATGCCTGTCTGAAAATTTCTGTGAAAATATGTAGGGCAGACCTCCAGCCCGCCAGAATTTATTTTCTGAATAACATTTAACATTGCCACTCATTGAGTGAAATCACAACAACTGCCAAAGAAGCAAATAAATGATTTGAGGCTATACATTGTATTCATTTTAATTGCAAGTGGCATTTTGCTGGGCAAGTGCTGTTTACTTGTTCAATCTTATTGTAAAACCTTTTTTTTGTGCTTCTGTTAATGAATTTTAAATCTAATTAAGCGTGTATTTATTAAAATTGCGTCTAAAAATGTAATATGTTAACTGAATTTGCACTTTATTTGCTTTATTTTTGTGCAGTCATCATATTATTTGCAAAAAATGACTCCAGCTTTTTATGAACGCACAAAAACTATTAATTTTATTCATGCTGCTTGAGCTGCTTGCTCAATGTGTTTATGCACAGCAAACACAAAAATATACCTCAACCAGTGTAAGCAAAAAAATAGACCAACTCCTTACCGATTTAGAAGTAGCAAAAGATACGCAACGGGTAAAAATACTGAACAACCTAGCAACTACTTACAAGACATTCAATCCCTCTAAAGCGCAAGAATATGCCGAGCGTGCTATGCTGCTATCTCAAGAGCTAAATTATCAGCTAGGGCTTGCCAACTCACTCAATAATTTAGGGCTGATTTATAACTTGCTAGGCAATTACCAGCAGTCTATGGGCTCTTACCTGGAGAGCGTCAGGGTCTCAGAAGCCATTGGTGATAAGATAGGCGTAGCCAGTACTTATCAAAACCTAGGGCTTGCCTTCAAAGAAAAACAAGACTACAGCAAAGCATTAGATTTCTATGAGCGCAGCCTGAAAATTGCACGCCAACTCAATGACAAAGCACGCACTGCAAGTCCTCTCAACAATATCGGTACAATTTATAGCATCAAAAAAGAATACAAAAAAGCACTTCAAAACTACAACGAATCACTTGCACTCTACATCTCACTCAAAGATAGTACTGGCATAGCTACTGCACTTGGCAATATTGGTGAGGTGTATCTCGAGCAAGGGCGTTCTTATCAGGCACTGCAGTATTTTTTACAAGCACTACGAATTTATGAAAGCCAACTTGATTGGAGCAGAATAGCACAACTTACCCAAAAAATAGGTAGTGTATATCTACAGCTAGGCAACTCAGACCAAGCAGAAAAGCTATGCACTAAGAGCTTAGAGATTGCACGAAAGCATCAGCTAGGTGCAGTTAGGCGTGATGTAATACAGACACTCTCGCGCATCTATGCCCGCCGCACAAACTGGCAACAAGCGTATCTTTACCAAAATTTGTATGTAGGATTACAAGACTCTATCAATAGAGAAGAAAAAAATAAGCAAATCACAGAACTGCAAAATATCTTCGAGTCGCAGCGCAGGCAAGCACGCCTAGAATTGCTCAAAAAAGAGAAAATCATTCAAAAAGATGAACAGTTTATCAAAGGCATCATAAACTATGGCGTGTGGGTCGCCTTGTTTTTTATCTCAATATTTGCCTTTTCTCTCTACCGTAATAACCAAAAGCGCAAATATGCCAATGAACAGCTAGAAGTGCAAAAACGTGAAATTACTTTACAAAAAGATGCCATTGAAGACAAAAACAAAGCACTAGTAGAAAAGCATCACGAAATCACTGAAAAAAATCAGGCTTTTGAAGAAGTCCTTGAGGAACTCAAGAAAAATAATGTAAGATTGACAGACAGTATCCGCTATGCCGAACGCATACAGCGCGCTATTTTGCCTACTTCTGTAAATTTGAAAGAAAATTTTGCGGACCAATTCATCATCTTCAAACCCAAAGATGTGGTGTCGGGTGATTTTTATTGGTTTAGCCAGATTGGTCAGGTGCGCTTCTTGGCAGTTGCAGACTGCACAGGACACGGAGTGCCAGGAGCTTTTATGAGCATCATTGGCAACACACTACTCAATGAAATCATCAATCACGAAAAAGTATTTGATACAGACCTAGTACTCAAATATTTGCACGAGGGCGTAAGAGATAGCTTAAAGCAAAGCAGTACCCAAAATACAGATGGTATGGACATTGCGCTCTGCAAAATCACTCAAGAAAATGAAATGGATTTTCAGGTGCAATTCAGCGGAGCAAAAAGCCAAATTTACCTTATCAAAGAGGGTTGCCTACAAGAAATACGTGGCGACCGCAAATCTATTGGCGGCTGGCAAAGAGAGGCTCAGCGCACTTTTAGTAGGCAAGAAATAACACTCTCAAAAGGAGATTGTATCTACTTCTCAACAGATGGCTATACTGATGCCGCCGACCAAAAACGCAAAAAGATAGGCTACAAAAAATTAGCAAAAACACTCTACGACAACTATCAACTTGGCTTTACAGAGCAGGGAGCTATACTACTCCACCAACTTTATGAACATCAAAAGGGTGTAGAACAGCGTGATGACATCACATTGTTAGGCATTAAACTTTAGATGAAACCTTGTTAGAGAACTACTATTCTTTCACTCATTGACCACAATTTCAGTAATGGCATCTAAGGCACTAAACCTTATTTTGAGCACTTTTTTGTCTTGATGAATGTCGGGCGTTTCGTCTTCACAAGGCTTGTCTTTGGCATAATAATAAATGTAGTAGCGTTGCCCTCTTTGGTAGAGTTCACTAAAATCAGGCTTGCCAAACAATGTCAGCACTTGGTTTTGTCCCAGTCCAATGAGCCTTTCTTTGTTTTTTAAGATGATAGGAATGTATTTTTCACGTGCACTCTTACAGCCCAATTTATCATTTTTCCATGCTGTTTGGTCAAAACCTTCCAAATTAGGTATATCTTGGCAGGCGCAAAGGCTTAAAAAGCCCAATAAAAACAAAACAGATAAATATTTTCTCAATTTCATAATTTATATTAAGTAGAAAACTGACTCAGAAAAACTGAAAACCAATATAATAGCTTTACAAAGCTAACAGTTTTTTCAGGTGATTTGCTTTAAAATTTTATGACAAGATACAAAAAATATGGAAACTTTGCTAGAATTAGACACCGATTGGTTCTTATACTTCAACCAAGCCCATAGCCCTTGGCTTGATACACCCATGTTTTGGATAAGTGCTACCAAAACTTGGATACCTTTTTATGCAGGCTTGTTAGTGTTGATTTTTATACAATTCAAACAAAAAATGTGGCATATACTGATTGCCATTGCGCTGACCATTGTGCTAACAGATGGAATTACCTCAAAGCTGATGAAGCCTTATTTTGAGCGACCTCGCCCCAGCCACGAGGTAAGTTTGCACAACAAAGTGCACATTGTAGAGGGCTATAGAGGCGGAAAGTATGGTTTTGCTTCTTCGCATGCCGCCAATACATTTGGCTTGGCAATGTTACTTTTCTTATTTTTACGGAAGTATTATCATTTTATAGTTTTCATGTTTGTGTGGGCAGGGTTAGTTTCTTACAGCAGGATTTATTTAGGCGTGCACTATCCACTAGACATCATTGCGGGGGCAGGCGTAGGCACATTGGTAGCTTGGTTAGTTTACAGCTTGTACCAGCGGCTCAACCAAAAATCATAGCACTTACTCAGCCTCCCGATGGTTATGAAACTTATTACCTCATAAACTAGACAAAATGAACAGTTATTCCTTGTAAGATGCTCATCACTCATCAATTACAAAAAATAACCCGATAATTAATAAACAATCTCTCAACGAGTGCATGCTACAACAGAAAGTACCACACCATCTCAGACGTTGGGTTCAAAACATCATTTAATATTACACTGCATAATTTTTAGTAAAAAATATCAATAAATAAAAATGAAAACAAACTCACTACCCACCATTCTTGTCTTTTTACAAATTGCTTTTTTAATAGGAGTGATGGCATCTTGCAAAACAAGTGATTTAAGCACGCCTACCACTCCCACATCACCCAATCGTCCATTGCTAAGTGATGCAGAACTTGCCAGCATCTCCAAGGAAAAACAAGCACTCCAAAAACAAATAGACAAACTCAACGCAGATATTCAGAAAATAAAAAAACGTAACGCAGGTGAAGCACTCGAGCGGCTGCTAATACCCGTAGAATTAATTGAGAAATCTATCCAGCAAGAAGCAAGCTTACTGACTGCTTTTGGTACAGCACCCGACACTGATGACATAGCCGCTATGCGTGAACGCCTTACTGCCAAGAGTAATCGCCTAGAAAGCCTTGTAAACCAATACGCAGCATTAGATAAGGTAATCTTGCAGCTCAACACCAAAATAGAAAGACTACAAAAAGACATTCAAGACATCAAGAACAAACACGAAGGGTCGGCACTTGAAGAACTTATTGTACCCATAGCACAACTAGACCAAACCATTGCCGACGAAAAAGCACTTTTGCTCTCTTACGACAAAGACCCTACCGAAGAAGAACTTCAAACCTTGATGGAAAGACTAGAACTGATAGACCAACAACTAGACAAGGTGCGTACTAGCTACCGCTACACCAAAGACCTTGATATTCAAATCAAAGCAGGTACTTTGTTTGAGTCGGGGCAAGCAATATTCACCGCCAAAGGCGAAAAACAAATGAATACCGTAGGCAAATACATCCAAAAAAGCATAGAACGCTATCATAAAAAATTTCCGGGGGATACCCTTCGTATGCTGCTCAGAGTGCAAGGCTACGCCGACGAACAGCCTTTTTATGATGGGCAGCCTGAGGAAGAACGCAAAAAGCAAAATCTTGGCATCTCTCAAAAACGCGCCGAATTAGTGGGTAATTTTATCATCAGCCAAATCAATGATGAACTACTCTACCTCGAAAAAGAACTACAAGGAATGGGTGAAGCACTACCTCCAGGAGTAACCGCAGGAAAAACAGACGACCCCAATCGTAGAGTCTGTACACTTTCTATTTTTATGCTGAGTGAAATCGCTCCCTGAACTATTACCCTAGTACTAACCTACTCGCTTTGATACGCTCTCAGATGCCTACAGCATAAAGCCAGTACAAGCACTGCCTCGCTCGTGTTTGCACTAGATTGATCATACGTTTAACCATTCTCAAATTTCTCTACCTTGTATTCGCTGATTTCTTTGTCTTTGCAAACAACCGCCAATAGGTAGATTTCCTTTCCCGAAGCAGTGTATTTTTGGTAATATTTGTTTTTGTGGATTTGTGCCATTGCCTCTTCTATGG